>JBDSVO010000175.1:0-3271 GCA_039927215.1 Gemmatimonadaceae bacterium | reverse complement strand
GTACGAGACGAGAATTCCGATGAATGCGCACAACGCACCTGCAATCAAACCGCCGACTACCGGCGACGAGGCGGCCGCGCCATTACGCGCGAACAATGAGTAAGCGGCGCCCGCTATCAGTGAGATTGTCATTCCGCCAACCGCAAACATGTTCGCGATTGACGCGTTGCCGTGGCCCAATAGCACCATGCAGAGCTGGAGAACCGTACCAATCAGCGTGGCGAGTAGAAGTGCGCGACGATTCAACATGGCATGAATCCATTAAGAGGTTTGGGACGCAGCATTGCGCGAGTCAGGATGACGTCGCGACAACTCCGCCCTGGAGGTGATCGACGTAGGAACGGAATGCAGCGACCGCGTCGTCGAACGCGTCGATCGTTCGCTCGGTGCGCGAGACCATTACTCCGCCTTCCATCGTCGCAAGCGCGAGCATTGCGAGCTGGCGCCGGTCCACGTCGCGAGGCAGGCGATCGCCGGCCTCGTTGAAGCACCGTTCGATGGCGCTGACCCATCCCTGGAAATTTTTCGCGAGAAGCTCTCGTACTGCGGGATCCGGCTCGTGAAGCTCGAGAGCCAGGCTTCCGATTGGACATCCATAAGTGCAGTCGGTGGAAGCGAGCAGGGCGCGATATTTTGCGAGCAGCGCGAACACTCTCTCGATGGGGTCGCTCACGCCCTCCCACGCGGGGCGCAGCAGCATCGGCTCCAATCCTTCGCGGTACGCGTCGAGCACGGCGAGCAGCACGTCCTGCTTGCCGGGGAAGACGTGATAGAGACTGCCTGAGTTCACGTCCGCGGCTGCCAGGATCTCAGACACGCTTGTCGATCCGTAGCCTTTCTCTGCGAAAAGCGTGAGCGCCGAGTGGACGATGCGGTCGCGGACTGACATGCCGCCAATCTGTTGAATGGTCATTCAACACGCAATAGGCTGATTTAACCGCTTGGTTTTAGCAGCAACTCGGCCCTTAAGCCGCGTCAGCGGACAGTCGCGCCGAATCCGCCGCCGATCGAAGCCGCGCTCCGCGACCCGTGACGAGGGCCACGACTGCGTATGCCGCGAATGCGGCGAGGAGGGAGATCAAGTAGGGAAACTCAACATCGGCGACGTAGGCGCCGGCGATCCAGGTTGCGACTCCGGCGAGCAACGAGGCAGTTGCTGCGAGCGCTCCGCCCCAGCGAGTGAAAACCCCAAGCGTGACAACCGTAAAGATTCCTGAGCTGCCAAACGACGACGCCTCCTCGACGAGCGCGTACACTCCTTCCGCGTGAAGCGCGATGATGTAGGCGACTATCCCGAAAATCACCACGCCTCCGCGCGCGGTGCGCACTTTCGCCCGCTCGCTCATCTGAGGACGGGCGGCAACAACGATGTTATGAGAAACGAGTGAAGAGCATACGAGAAGAGTCGTATCGACGGTTGACAGAATCGCGGAGATCAGCGCGCCGGCGAGGATGATGTAGAGAGCGCCCGGAAGAAAACGTTGCCCAAGAAGTGGGAGGATCTGCTCCGGATGCTCGAGCCCGGGCATCATCACGGATCCGGCAAGACCGATGGCAACAGGTATCAATCCGAAGAGCAGGTAGCCGCCGCCGGCGAGAAGCGATGACCTGCGCGCGATTTCCGGGCTGCGCGCGCTGATTATCCGCGACACCAGCTCTGCGGCAACGACAGATCCGCAGATCGGAATCGCCCATTCCTCGAGTATTACCAGAGGCGAAGCGCCGTTGGCGAACGGATCGAGCCTGCCGGTCGGTATGGCAAGAAACGGCTCTAGCCCTGACTGGTACAGCATTGCGCCGAACAACACGACGAGGCCGATGATGAGTGCAATGCCCTGGACGAGATCAGTCCATGCATCGGCGAGCATTCCCCCGAATGCCGTGTAAGCAATGACGATTCCCGCCGCGATCGTAATCGTGATGGAGACACCGAGGCCGGAGGATGCGGAAAGCACCTGGCCAAATGCGCGCACTTGCGCGGCTGCCCAGAGAAGCGATGTCGGCACCATCAGAAGCACTGCCAGCTTCTCGACGCCAGGCGAAAACCTATCGCGAAAAAGGTCTGCCAGTGTCGTCAGCTTCATCCGCCACAACGGAACGGCGAAGACGAGCCCCATCAGGAAGAGGCACACGGCATAGCCGAACGGATCGGATGTCGCGCCCGAAAGGCCCGACTGATATACCGCGCCCGCGGACCCTATCGTCGTCTCGGCGCCAAACCATGTTGCGAAGATCGTGAACGTTGCGAGTCCGTAACCGAGCCGGCGTCCGGCAACGATGTAGTCGCTCTCCGTCCTGATGCGGCGCGACACGTAGATGCCGATGCCGAATTGGATCACCAGATAGGCAATGACTCCCCAGAGGACTTTGTTCACGGCGGGGGAAGTTGGCTTATCACTCTCCGATTCACCACTGAGCAGCTGGGTGAAGTGATCCTTCCGGTCCGGATGCTGCACGAGCGCTCCTCGCAGCGACAACGTTTCCCGAGGAGAGCAGGTGCCACGTCACACGCTTTCAGCGCCTCGAATTCAACTCCCAAAGACGGGCGTATTTTGCCATGACGCTTGCCGCGGCGAGAGCTGAGAGAACGGCCCCCGCAGCACCGTCCATCCATCCGCTCCGCAGGAAGAACATGCTTACGAATCGCGCTGGCGGACGAAAAATCACCGCGAGAGGTCCCGCTTGGCGCCCTCGCTCGTAGCGATCCTCAGCCCACCATCTGCTGTAGCGGTCGAGCTTCTCGAAATAGTCGTCGAGCGACGTGTAGGTCGAATGCGACAGCGACACGCTCAGCTCGCCGACCTCTCCTTTCACATCGACATGCTCGTGAACGCGGTTGGCGTTGTACCGTTGCGTCGAACGAAAGAGGCGAATCGGACGATCGCTGGCCCAGCCGCCGTGCTTCACTTCACGGCCGAGGAAAAAATTTCGGCGCGGAACGCGGAAAGCTTCACGCCCATTCGGCGCAGCAACGATCCGCGCAATCTCTTCGCCTAAAGCAGGCGATCCCCTCTCATCCGCGTCCACAACCAGAATCCAATCTGAAGCGGCGCGCGTTATCGCCGCGTTCCTCTGCCCACCAATCGTCATGAATGGATGTGAAAAAACCGTCGCACCTGCGCGCTTCGCAACCTCGACGGTGTTGTCCGACGAATCGTTCTCGACCACGATCACTTCGCGAGCCCAGCTCACACTCGCAGCACAAGCTTCGATGTTCGCGGCCTCGTCGCGCGCCGCGATCACTACCGTTACCGGGACTGACCCGCCGCCC
>JBDSVO010000174.1:0-7847 GCA_039927215.1 Gemmatimonadaceae bacterium | reverse complement strand
ATCGCTGCGCGTATTCCACCCGAGTGGTCGAAGTGATGGTGAGTGTTGATCACCGCGCGAAGAGGCTTGCTCGGCTTCAGCGTCCGCGCACGCTGAATCACCGCGAGCGTGCGTGCATCGTTCTGCGGTGCCTCGACGAGCAGGAGATGATCCGCCATCTCGATCACCACGCTGTGGTGGCTCTGACCAGCCAGAAACCAGACGCCAGGCGCCGGCTCAGTGACAGTAATCGTTACCGGCGGAGTCGCCGGCGCGGCAGGCGTCGCGGTTTGCGCCGCGCGTAACTCGGCCCGCGCGGCCAGGTCGGGAACGTCCATTGCATTAACCTGTACGGTGCCGAGGCGAATGTCAGACAGGGTCCAGCGCTCGTCGAGGCGCTGAACTATCCGCGTCGGCAGCTTTAGCCCGTCGAAGTCCTGCCAGTCGTGAAGCTCCGTTTTCAGAAGGACGTCACCAAGCATCGGGTGATACACGATCTGCTGTATGCTCACCGGCAGATCAGTGCTTGGATCGATGAGCATCCCAAACCGCTTTCCGCCCGAATTCATTCTTACGTAACGGAACCCTCGCTGTTGTCCCGCAGCGATAACCTCGGAATTCGGGGCAAATGCAGTCTGCAAAAAGCCGATCGGATGATGGACAAGCTCATTCTGCGGATCGCTCACCAGACGGCCTGTCGCGACACGTGAGCTTCCGTCCGGCAGGACGTCGAAGCCGAGTTGTCGATCTCCGGCGAAAACCTGGCGTTGGACAGCAGTATTGGCGGTCACGAACCGCGGAGTGCGAGACTGCTCGACTCTCCAGCGACCCTGCTGAAAATCGGCGATTCGCCGGAACTCGGTCACCTCGTACATCGGAAGTGAATCGTTGGGAGCCGGGTTTTGGCCAAGATTGTAATTGGAGCCCCGGCCGATCATTGAGAGAGTTTTGACCGCCATAACGCGGGTTCTGCCACCCATCGCGGTCGCTACCGCGTCGAGAGCGGTGCGCCGGCGCTGGGCGGTGGCGGTACTTGTTGCAGTCAGGGATACCAGAACGAGGAGCACGAGAGTCCTGCAACGAGCGTCAACGAATGAACGCATGGCGAATCCTCCTTTGCGGAAAAAATACCGCTTTATGCGCCAGCCTGCGCGGCGGGCCGGAGACGTGCGCAACGGGCCGGACGTCGAGCAGCCGAGTGGTGATAGCGTTAAAATTCGGTCGATCTGAGATCGCTCGGCCAACCGCCGAAGCGGGCACTGCATCGAGCCGGAGAAATTCATTCCGATGAGTACTGTAAACCGCAAGCTGATTTGGCCCGCCGTGTCGCTCCTCGCCATTGTGCTCCTTGGCAGCGCGTGGGCCCTCGGGCGCAAGAGTGCCAATCCGTTCCGCGTCGAAACCGCTTCCGCCGGCCCGATGGACTCGACTGCGTTGGCTCGCTCGAGTCACAAACGCTGCGGCTCGCTCGGTGATGAAGCGAAGGTTGATTGCTATTCCAAGATCCTCGATTCGGTCGCCGCCCTCGGCGAAGTTCGCGTGGCGATGGGAACTCTTGCGCGACTGGGAGACCTCGACGTCGACGTGAAGCGCGATGGTCACGTCTTCGCGCACGGCATCGGCATAACAGCAGGGAAGCGCGGCGGCGATGTCGCAAAAACGTTCATGATGTGCGACGAGAGCAACCAGTCCGGCTGCTACCACGGCGTCATTCAAGCTTACTTCGACGACGCCAGGACAATCGGGCCAAAGGAAGTGAACGACCTGTGCAATGCGTTTCGCGGTCCAACTGCGGACAGGTGGCTTCTGTTTCAATGTGTCCACGGTGCGGGCCATGGTTTGACGATGATCTACGATCACGACTTGCCCAAGGCCCTGGCGGGCTGTGACCAGCTTCTCGATTCCTGGGACCGGCGGTCATGCTACGGCGGAGCATTCATGGAGAACATCGTGAATGTCACCAACCCGCATCATCCGGCGCATGGTCTCGCGGCGAAGCATGACGACCACGACATGGCCGCCATGGATCACGGCCCGAAGACGAAGTTCAAGGCGATGGATCCCGCGGATCCGCTGTATCCGTGCTCGATCATGGCAAAACAGTACGTGGAATCGTGCTATGAAATGCAGACGTCGGTAATTCTGTACTTGAATCACGGCAACATGGCCGCCGCGGCAAAGACCTGCGATCGCGCGCCGGGAAGAATGAGGTACGTCTGCTACCAGAGTCTCGGAAGGGATATTAGCTCGTACTCGCTGCAGGATCATGGGAAGGCAATCGAGATGTGTTCGCTCGGCACGCCGAAGTATCAACCGTGGTGTTACGTAGGACTGGTGAAGAATTTCATCGACCTCAACGCGAGAGCGAACGACGGGCTCTCATTCTGCCGGAAGCTCAGCGGCCTGGCAAACAAGCTGAAGTGTTACGAGGCGGTTGGCGAAGAGGTCGGCACTCTGAGAAACGACAGTGAAGGTCGCCGAGCGTTGTGTCAGCCTGCGGAGCCGGCGTATCTCGACGCGTGTCTGTTTGGCGCTCGCGTGTCGACGTTCGAGCCGCCGTTCCTTTCAAAGATCAACGCGGAGGCCGTCACCGGAAGCTGATTCTGCTCCCTCAGGGGGAATTCGGCCCTGAGCATCGCCGCGTCCCAACCTGCGCGCGGCGGCAGTGGCTCGCGGGAAGGCATTGATACTCAGTCCGTAAGGTGGTCCTTGATGAATGAGGCCGCGTCGTCGAGCGACTTGCGGGCTTCGGGCACCAAACCCCCGAGCATCTGCCACGCGTGGCAGACACCATCGACGATCACGATGCGGCTGGATCCCCCTGCTTCCAGCACTGCCACATGAACGCGACGGGAATCATCCAGCAGGAGCTCCGTCGAGCTGACGTGGAATAGCAGAGGAGGCAGTCCCTTGAGATCGCTGTATGCCGGGGAAGCAAGCGGCTCCAGCGGTGACGCATCACCGAGGTACGCGTTCGCGAAGTCGTGAATGTTCTCGGGAGTGAACATGTCGCAGCGGCCGTCGTTCTCCTTGATTGAGACGCCGCCGGCAGTGAGGTCTGTCCAGGGAGAAAAGCACACGGCGCATGCGGGCATGGGCAATCCTTCGTCGCGCGCGGTGAGAAGAAGCGCCAGCGCGAGCCCTCCTCCGGCAGAGTCGCCGCCGAGGGCGATGCGGTCCGCCGAGATCGATTGCTTGTCGATCAGCCAGCGGTACGCTGCCACAACGTCATCGACCGCGGCAGGAAACCTGTTCTCCGGCGCGAGCCTGTAGTCGACACTGAACACAGGCCGCCCGGTAAGACGCGCAAGGGTGGCTGTTATCGGCCGGTGCGTCTCCGGCGAGCACGCGACGTATCCTCCGCCGTGCATGTAAAGAATCGCCCCTTCGAGCGGTTCCTTCGGAGTGAGCCACTCGCCGCGAACGCCATCCTCATTCACCGGCGTGATCGAGACACCGCGGCTGTACAACGGCCTTAGCGGGGCGGGTGTGCCGAAAAGTCGCCGCGCCCGGTGGGCAAGCTGCGTCTCGTCGCCCCAGCTGCCCCGTCGCAACAACTTTCGAACGAGAAGATTTACTGACCGCGCCCGCCAGCTAGCCATGGCGCATCACTGCCGCTCAGCCCACTCCGACAAAGCGATAGAGGAGGAACGCGACGACGATAAGGAGCAGGACGACAATCAGAGTCGTCTGCATTCCAGTGGAGCTCTGACCGCCGCGGCGTTGGACCGACACTGCGACGATGACGACCGCGACTACCAGCAGCAGAAGAGCGAGAATCGAGATCGGCATGGTGTCTCCGGTTGTCGGATGATCTGACTAAAAATCTACGGCCACCAGCGAAGTTGGGGAAACATTCAGGGTTCTTTGCCCACGGTCGGCGTTGCGCGCACCATCAGAAACTGCGGGTGCTTGAGCAGACGGGCGTACGCCTCCGGCTTTTCTTCCCGAAACCAGTCAGTGGGACGTGGCTCCTCGAGGCGGTCGATGACAAAGCCAGCCTGCGTTACCGGCTCGATGATCGCGCGAAGTGGCCGGCGATAGAAGCGCACCGTGCCGACCCAGTCCCAGTAGTCTTGCACTTCCGCTATGGCGAAATAATTGTCGACGTCGAAAAGCGCCGCCTCGGTCGCCGGGTGGTGCGTGGAAAAAAGCAGCCAACCTGCCGGCTTGAGGACCCGGCGGAACTCAGCCAGGGTAGGTCCCCAGTCGCGGAGATAATGAAGCACCAGAGCCGATAAGATCCCGTCGACACTCGCGTCGTCGAGAAAATCGAACGGCTGGGTAAGATCCGCCGTCCGCAGGGTCACGCGTCCCGGACCGGGCGGATTCAGCTGTGGCTCGAGCACGCCGAGATCGGTAAATCGCTGCTCGGCATGCTTTGTCATTTTCACGCTGGCGTCGATTGCAGAAACGCGGGCGCCGCGCTTGATCAGCTCCTCGGTGTAGAAGCCGGATCCGCAACCGGCGTCGAGTATGTGGGCGCCGGTGACGTCGGGGACGAGCGCAAGCGTCGCGGGCCGCTCATAAAACGCGTTGTAAGGAGCGTTATCTACTCCCGAGGCGTACGCTTCGGCAATCTCATCGTAGCTGAACTGCTGCTCCTCTCCGGCCATGGGTCCCCGTGTCGAGAGTGGACGCCGATAAGGTGTGAAACGAGGCCTGAGGGGGCTAGGGCGTCCCGTTCGATCGGAGATGCGAAACAGAGGCGAGATTCTTGCCTTTCTCCTGCACATAGTCTGGTGGTTTCAATTACCGAGGGCACTCACGATGAAATGGACGCCAAGCGGACGTAGTGGAAACCTGGAGGACCGCAGATCCGGTGGCGGACTCGGTCGCGGCCTTGGAATAGGTGGAACGGTAGTCGTCCTTGCCTTGAGCCTGCTCACCGGCAGGAATCTTTTTCAAGACCTCGGCGTCGAGCCGGGTGTCGCGGCAAACGCGCCGATGACCGCGGCGGATTCAGCCAGGGAAGAGCCTCAGGTTCAATTCGTTTCTGTGGTTCTCGACGACGTTCAGAAGACGTGGTCGCAGATCCTCCCCAAGTACAACGCTCAGTTCCGTCCGGCTAAGCTCGTCCTGTTCAGAAACTCGACGTCGTCGGGTTGCGGCATGGCGCAGTCCGCCATGGGACCGTTCTATTGCCCACTGGATGAGAAGGTGTACATCGATCTGGGCTTTTATGACGAGCTGCAGAAGCGGTTTGGGGCATCGGGCGATTTCGCCCAGGCGTATGTGCTTGCTCACGAGCTCGGCCATCACGTTCAGCACCTTGAAGGCATCGATGAACAGGTGCGGCAGGAGCAGCAGCGGAGACCTGACATCGCAAATCAGCTCTCCGTGAGAATGGAGCTTCAGGCCGATTGCTTCGCAGGTGTCTGGGCGAATTCAACAAGTCAGCGGCAATTGCTGGAGGAAGGAGACGTGAACGAAGCCCTGACCGCTGCTTCAGCGGTGGGCGACGATCGAATCCAGCAGCGGACCACTGGGAGGATAAACGTCGACGGCTTCACGCACGGTTCCGCGGCTCAGCGAGCTCAGTGGTTCCGGCGCGGGTTCGACTCAGGTGATCCCAAGGCGTGTGACACCTTCGCCAGCTGAGGTGAAGGTCCAGGGAAGCTGAGAGCGCGTCATTCGCATTCGTTGTTCACTGAAGCCGGTTCAGCGCCCGAGCGTTGTGCGAAGAGCGTCGAGATACTCCGGCGGATAAAAATGATTGTGGACGTCGACCAGGTCGGTCAGCTCGCGCGCAGGTAACTGCAGCCCGCCTCCTGGGCGCGCACCGCCGCAAAAACTCCTGACGGCTGCAGAATCACGCCCGGCACCATCGCTGCTATCGCCCTCCGCCGCGCGACTTCGGCACTCACGCCGTCTTTCGACTTGATGAGCTCGATGCAATCCTGCAGCGCGAGATCGCACGCCAGCGCGACGCCACCTCGGGAGATGAATTTGTCAAGCGCCATCGGGTCGAAGTTCGCATCGATCTCCCTGCGCGTCGAAGAAAGGAGCGCAGGATTGCGAGCGGTCGGTTGCAGTGTCATCGGATGAGTCACGTTCTTTGCCTTGCCGATCCCGTACTTGTCCCAGAATGACTGCTGCATGGCGAGGACGATTCCGGTATGACGCAGAACCACAACCGGCGACAGCTCGGTTAACGGAATGTTGAGGACGTTGTGATACTGATTCGTCCACAGCCTGCTTCCTCACATCGGTCATCGCGCGCTCGATATGAAGGGACTCCTTTGGATCAGGTTAGGGGAAGCTTCAGTGTGAAAGTCGTGCCTTCGTGTGGCGGCCACGCGCCCAGCGTGGCCGCCAGGAGGGAGCATCCCCTCATCCTTACATTCCCGGAGTGATCGACAACCCATCCACGTGCACGTCGAGGTTGTGATTCACCCGAACGCCCACGACTCCGGTCGTGCCTGAGTTCGGCCCCCCCGAATCGATCTGTGACCGCGGCAGGCTGTTGACTTCGACGCCGTTCACCAGGAACGAAAGCTTATCGGCGCCAACGACCACCGAAAGAGTGTTCGTCGAATTACCGCTTCCCTCAATCGTTTTGACGGCCGGATTGGCGGTCCAGTCGACCATCTTGTGGACCGTTGAATCGTTCGCGCGGTGGTTGATCAGATATTTCCCGTCCTGCCGAACCATGAAGTAGAGGTAGCTCTGATTCGCCGCGTCGAGGTTCTGCCCGGAAATAATCACTCCGTACCCCTCGGGATGCACCGCTGCTTTCGTCTGCGTAAATCTTGACGTGACGGTGTAGTTGCCCTTTGCGGTATTTGCGGGATTCCAATAGACGGCAGCTGGACCGGACGTAACGTGGAATCCAGTTCCCATGCCGACGAATTTCGCTTCCGAAATGTTCCTGCCGGCTTTCGCCGCCTGCGGATCGATCCGGCCGGTCCAGCCGGCCATCTTCACTCCGCCGTCAGCTACCAATTTGTCCGGATCCATCGCTCGGGGGCTGACCGCGGCCGCCGAAGGCGCGGTCGTCGGTGCGGTCGTCGCTGTCGTGGTGGTCGCCGGCGGAGCCGCAGTCGCGCAACCAGCCAGAGCCAGGCCGGCGGCTGCGATCAGAGTGGTGAAACGGACACCAGGCGCTTTTATCAGAATCGTCATGCAACCTCCGGCAGAAATGAAGGGAGTGAGCTTGTCCGACCCGCGAAAACCCGGGCTTACGGGAATGTGCATGGCGGACGATAAGAATTCCATATCACGGCGATGCGAATGTTTTATCAGCGCTTCTGCGCCTCGACGTAAAGGTCCGCGAAGTCCCGCTTCAGATTAGCCACCTTCGGCGCGTCGTGGATGACTATGTACGGCTGGGAGGGATGGAGCGCCGCATAATCCTGATGGTATGCTTCGGCCACGTTGAACCGAGTGAGAGCGGAGACCTGGGTCACGATCGGCCGGCGGAACGCCTTTGCCGATGTCAACTGATCGATGTACGCTTTGGCGATCCGCTTTTGCGAGTCGCTCGCGTAATAAATCGCGGAGCGATACTGAGAGCCGACATCTGGACCCTGGCGATTGAGCTGGGTCGGATCGTGGGCGACGGAGAAAAGGACGCGCAGGAGCTGGCCGTAGGTAACCTGTGACGGGTCGTACACGACTCGCACTGCTTCGGCATGCCCTGTCGTGCCCGTGCTCACTTCATCGTATGAAGGTGACAGTGCGTTACCGCCCGTGTAGCCCGACACGGCCGACTTGACTCCTCTTACGTGCTGGAAGACGGCTTCGATACCCCAGAAGCAGCCCCCTGCGAACACCGCGGTCAACTCTCCCTTCGCGGGCGCGAGTGGCTCATCCACGACGGCGCGGGGCAATAATCCCGGACGCTCGGTGCCGGCGGCGCTTGCCCG
>JBDSVO010000173.1:0-5642 GCA_039927215.1 Gemmatimonadaceae bacterium | reverse complement strand
AGATTCGAGTGGTATCGGCCGAATGCATCGCGCTTCCATGGAGCGTCGAGGTGACGCCGTTGCCGCTGGCAAGCGATGCGTCGAAAACTGCAAGACCGGTTGAATCCAGACGCGCGTCCGCATCGATCGACGTGAACCCCACAGCCCCGCCGGTGAGGCTGTCCGCATGAACATTCAGCGTCCCGGTTGGCGCGAGAGAGAGATCACTCAGCGCAAACTTCCCATTGAGAGTGGCTATGCGTCGCCCCTGAGCGGAGAGGTCGCGGCCGGAAACAGTGCCGCTCAACGCCATCGTGCGTGGCGATCCAACGAGTTCGCCCGCGACACGGATAGACCCGCGCAACGAGTCGGCCGGAAGCGACGTCGCGGTATTGACGTACCGCTTCACGTCGGAGAGCGAGTCGATCGATACAATGAAGCCCAGCTTGCCGGAGCCAGCCTCGGTCATGGCAACGGAGCCGGACGCGCTGCCGTTCGCCGAAGCGCTCCGCACGAGGAGCGTGTCGATGTACGCCATTCCCTTGTCGACCCGCACCGTCGCGGACGACGAGGCAATGTCGATCTTTTCGATTGTTCCCTTAAGTGCTGTTTTCAGCGATCCAGTGCCGGTGACAATCGAGTCGCCGACGAAATCAACGACGTAATCACCCGACAGACTCGTGCGTGGCGCTTTGGGATTTTCGACGAGTGTGCGGAAGTTGAGACCTGTCACTGTCCCCGTTCCATGCGCGCCGTACGTCGGAAGGTTTGCGTCCACGGTTCCATTGTACGCAATCGTTCCGCCGGCTCCGGTCAGGGTCGTCACGATCGCGAGCTCTGGCGCAATCCCTTTGATTGTCATTGGGCCCGTGTAGTTCCCGCGAAGAGGAATGTCCGGATACGACTTCGACAGTGTGGTCATCGACACCGGCGCTGGCTCGAGCGCCATGTCGTAGGTCATGTACTTCTCGCCATACGTCACGCGTCCGTTACCGGTAAAGCGGGACGTTGGCAAATCCCCATCATGATGTACGAGGTCGGCGTTCGAGAAGCGCAAATCCAGCCACGACGAGTCGAGTCTCGCAATACCCGAAACCGTGCCGTTCAATTCCAGAAACGCCGGATTCAGATAACGAATGGTGCGGAGATCGAGTGTCTCGATGTTGACGTCGAGTCCGCGGAACTCGGTAAACGCGGGATAAAGAATGTTGAGCCCGCCACGTGCACTCCCGCGCGTCACGGCGCCTGGGACGTTCGCGTCGGCAAACGTGAAGCGAGACTCGTCGACTCGGAAACGGTTAAGCGGGCCACCTGCGGCACGCACGGTCCCGGTTATCTCGCCCTGCCAGTCGTACGGAAACGGTTTGCCGTTCAGTGCGCGGATGAGATCGAAGTTGAGGGGCGCCGCCTTCAGGCGCACGTCCTTCACGACGAGGACCGGGCCGCCGACAGCGTATGTCATGTCGCCGATGAGACGTGACCGCCTGCTGCGCACATCCATGTCCGTGATGGCATAGTCCATCACACGCGGATGCTGGACGTTGTTGATTTCCAGCTCCATTCTGCCGCCGCCGGTCCGAGGGAGAGTCGGATACACCCAGGCGAGGTCGTTCAGCGACACCGAATCGCCCGTGATGTTGATCGCATAGCGAATCGGAAGATCCTTTCCCCAGAACAGTTTGCCGCGGGCCTTGCCTGTCGAGCCGGGAAGATCGAAATGTGGAAGGTCGAGCCAGGCGGAGTCGCCAAGCATTCGGACGTCGCCCGCAAGCTGCCGAATTTCGAGCGGCGGGTCGGAGCTTACTGCACTCGCTCTCGCGATGCGGAAGAAGCGGCCAATGGAGTCGGGTTGTGCGATGCGTGCGTAGGTGAGGCTCGACTGAATTCCGGTAAATCGCCATGTGCGTGCAAAACCTTCGCGCGTTCGGCGGATTTCGCTCCGCCAATCATTGCCGGGCGCATCATGTGTCAGCGATGCCAGCGCGTGCGCGATGGAGCTGTCACGCCTGTAGCCGTGAAGCGAATCCGCCGGATGCCAGGGAAGCGTCAGGACTACCTTCCCGTCGTGGATATCGGCCGAGTCCATCACGATGAAATCCCCGAATCCTCTTCCCGTGCTCGGCTCTTTTGCCGGGCCTTCCGGGAATATGCGCCGCCAGTTCCAGCCGCCGCCTTCGTGCTCGCGGAGGACGACAGTCGGATGCTGAACGTCGACGTGGCTCAGAAGGATCCGGCGGTCGAAGATGTCGCGCATGTCGTACCGAACTCGAACGCGCCCGGTGCTGACGAATAACGAGTCTTCGTCATCGCGGATCTCGAGAGAATCGATCGTCACGCCGTTGAACAGGCCACCACTGATGCGTCCAACGTAGATCTTGCCCTTTACCTTGCCCGAGACCCACGACTGGACGAAGCGACGCACCTGCCCCTGACCGTACTCCGTCTGCGTCAGTGAGATCGCGATCAACAATACGATCACGATCACTGCAAGCAGTGTGAGTGCGCTGAAGGTGACTATGCGTTGACGCCGTGACATCGTCTAAAAAGCCTGTCCTATCGCCAATCCGAATGTCAGCCGGCTGCGGAAGCTCGTGTTGCTCTTCGGCAGGAAAGTCGGACAGAGGCCTTCGGATTGAACAAGTATGTCGGTTTCTGGATCCGGCCTGTCGACCTTCACCACTTTCAGTCTGTTTGCCGGACTGACGCAAGGCAAAGAGCCAGCTTCGGGACCGAGCACATCGCTCGATCCGACGGTGCGTGGAACCTCGTAATAGATGGGTCCGGGTGGCCGGCTGTATGGATTGTACCCCACTACGAGACGCACTGGTCCAACCGGAGAGAGCGCAGTGAGCTGAATTCCCGGGGTGACTTTCAGCCGAAAATTCTGAAAGCTGCCGCTCTGACCGCGGTTCCAGACGTCGCCGGCATCCGCAAATACCGTCCACTGGAGAATATCGGCGAGAAAAGGGCTTCTCAACCGCAACTCCAGGTTCGTAACCAGCAACGAGTTTCCGCCGACGGGAACCGCGCGGCGAAAGCTCGAATCGCCGGCTGGTATCCGGAAAAGCGTATCCGTGAATGGGAAGATCGGATGCGCAACGTCGAAGTTCCGCGCGATGTAGATCGCCGAGCCAAGCTCGTTCTGAGAGAAGCCGCGCACCGTCGTCGGACCGCCTGCGTAAAGACGCTCCTGCGGCGGAATAAAGCCGGTGTTGCTGAGCGATCGACCGAACACGACGCCACCCCGCACACGAAAGGCTACCACGGCTCCGTTGGGCATTCCCCAGTATTGCGAGCGCTCCGCGAGAAACTTGCTGAAGCGGAGCGAGCTGTCCGAAAGCGTCACCGGCGAAGCGTGCCGCGCTTCCATCCTCCACTGTGAACCTGCAGTTGGAGAGAAGACATTGTTCGAGTTGTCACGCGACACAATAGCGCTCAGTACCGCAAGCCTCTGTGTCTGCTGAACTCGTTGCCTGTCCTCGCGGTCGCAGATGTTGAACACCGCGCAAAACAGCGCCGGCTGTGCTTCGGTTCTGCCGAGGTCCATTGAATACGCGAGTGTAACAGGCATTCGCCTGAACCGACGCCAATCGAGCGAGGCGATGCCTCCAATCGACGTCGTTCTCAGATAGGCGTTGTACTCGGAAACCCTTTCGCTGAAGACGGTGATCGTCGGAAGCACGCGCAGCCCGCGAAATACAGGCTGTCGGAGAGTCGTGCCCGCGTAGTAGTTGAGCTTCCTGCTGAAAAGGTCGTTCCTGGCCTGCGGACAGACATCCGTCAGCCCGCCCAGTGGCTCGCCAATTCCTATTTTTGAAACACGTGCAGTGAGATCGAGCCGCCGCGCGGTGTGAAGGAAATTGTAGTTCGACAGCTCTCCTGTGAGTCTGAAGCAATCGAGAGTCCCGTATCCTGCGCCGAGGCGCGCTGCCCTCGTCGTGTTTTCTGCCAGCACCGCTTTGATTCTGATCGTCGAGTCACCCGCGCCCAACGCAGTATCCGGAAGGAGCGATACGTGCTGGTACGCTTCGGTTTGATAGAGCGTGCGCTGTGCGTCGAGCAGCTCTTCCTCGCGATACACGCGGCCCGGCTCGAGCCCGATTATCCGCCGCACCACCGGCACCGGGATCTGCTGCGACTTCCCGGCAAAGGGCACGATTTCAATATCCACGGCTCCAATTCGAGTGAACGGTCCCGGCCGTATGGCAATCGTATCCGCGGCCGCGACCCGGAGCGAGTCTACCCCGAAGCTGTTGGTGACGACTGCGCGTGGGTAGCCGTTGTTGCGGAGCCTGCGCGCCATTGTATCCCGCGC
Organism: Gemmatimonadaceae bacterium; assembly: GCA_039927215.1. Taxonomy (GTDB): domain Bacteria; phylum Gemmatimonadota; class Gemmatimonadetes; order Gemmatimonadales; family Gemmatimonadaceae; genus UBA4720. Next base: position 1,348 of record JBDSVO010000173.1, on the reverse strand, counting down.
AGCTTCTATAAAAACACGGTCGAATCGTTGGCCGGCCCGAATTGGAAGTGCCCGAGTGATTCGGCCGGGATCAGGAACCGAGTCGAGGCCCGTTATGACGAGAGACTCTAGTCGCGTCGCCCGTCCCTCGCTGATTTTGAATTCGACTTCGACGCCGCCGGCACCTGCGCTCCGGACCGCAGTGTCGACCGCGACATCTGGAAATCCGCGGCGTCGGTAAAACACAATGAGTCGCGCGCGATCCTTCGGAAGCTCGGCTCGATCGAGACAGCGTCGGGCCGTGAACGGCAGGTGGAGAAATCGCCGCGCCCATGCCGAGGGCGTGGTCACGATGATTTTCGCGAGCTCAGTGCCCGTGAACGCCGTGTTGCCCGTGAACTTGAGTCCCCTTACCTCCAGATCCCCCGTCTCGCAGGTCACGTCCTGGGCGGAGGCTGTGGTTCGCGCGGCAATGAGTAACAGGAAGAGATAAGCGAACTGCGGAATGCGCCGCGCCAACCTGTGACGCATCACCCGCTTGGAGTGCGGTCCCAGGGGCCCGCGGGTCCGCTCGTGGGCTCAGGTGGCTCAGGCTCACGCGCCAACGCCTCCGGCGGGACCAACGGAGTGCGCTGGATTAAGAGTTGCACAAGGTAGAATCCCGCCACGCCCGCCGCGATGCCGACGCCGATTGCAGGCACGAGGTCAGCGGCACTCAGTTGGCGCCTGTAATAGTAGTCTTCGCTCAAAATTGACGCCTTCCAGAGGGCCCGGTAAGTTCTCGCGTTCGCCCACCACATGTCAACGGTACCGTAATGCACATCCGACGAATCGCCGTGGCGGCACTGACCGTCATCGTCGCGTGCACCGGGGGCGATTCATCGCCCGCGCGTCGCACGCTGATCGACTCCCGCGACACCTACGACCCTCGATCACTCGACCCAGCCCTTTCAACAGATGCCCCAACAGGGCGGGCAGTCTCTTACGTCTTCGACGGACTCGTCCGCTTCACACCCGACGCGCAGCTCGTGCCGGGCCTGGCACGCGACTGGGTCGTGTCGCCTGATGGACTAACGTACACGTTTCACCTCAGGTCGGGCGTAAAGTTCCACGATGGACGCCCGTTCATCGCGCGGAACGTCATCTCCAGCTTCCGGCGGGCGCTCGATCCGGCGACCAAAGGCGGACGCGGATGGCCGCTCTACCCGATTGCTGGCGCAAAGGAGTACGCCGAGGGGAAAGGCAAAACCATCGCCGGACTCTCCGCACCTAACGACAGCACAGTGGTCATGCGACTGGCCGAGCCGTTCGGGATTTTTCCGAAGCTGCTGGCCATGCCGGTCGCCTCGATCGTTCCCGATTCGGTGCC
>JBDSVO010000172.1:0-5538 GCA_039927215.1 Gemmatimonadaceae bacterium | reverse complement strand
GGGAACGGGAACCGGCTCGGAATGGTGTGCGTCGCCAGCGCCTTCGGTAATGAGGCCAACACCCCGAACCGTCGCGCGTCAATCCACCGGTGTCCACCTTCGAACATCAGCGAGTAACGGCGCTGGTACAGAAGCTCGGCCGTAAAGTCACCATCACTTGTGAATGGCCCACGCGACGCCAGCTTGCCGGACGCGGTCCGAATGAAGTTGATGTCGCTTAGCGCTCCCGACTGGTCACCTGTGAAGTACCGCGCTTCGGCGCGGAGAAGTATCAGCTCCTCGTTCCTGATAATCGGAATCGGTGCGACGTTCGACCCATAAATGGTGAAAACGTGACTGGCTGGCACCCCCAGAACGCTCTTCGGAGTGGTTGCGGCAACCTTTGCCGTGAGACGCGCGTCGGGACTGCCGCCGGGTTGAAGCTGAGCGTCCGTGACGAGCGATGGGTGAGCAAGAATAGCTCGGCCCGTTGGATCGAACAGACGATTCTGGATGTCGCCCGATCCCGTGCTGTAGGAGTGATAGACACCGGTTGACAATAGCGCCGGGAGCGGCGTTGCTGGAACCCCGGGCGGCGTCGTGATGAACGACCCGGCCAGTGCGGTCAGCGCGCTCGGATAAGCGCGACGGTACACCTCCACGCGTGCTTTCAGTGCGCGGTTAAACATGGCAAACGTCGACGGCGTGTCGAATTCGGCGAAACCGGGACTGAATTTAAAGGGAAAAGACGTCCCACCACCCTGGAGGTGCGTGAATCCCTCGTCGAGCAGGCGCACTATGTTGGTGAAGATCTCCGCCTTCGATACGAATGGCGCCGGCTCGCCTGTCGGCGCGCGGTTCACATCGAGCGGAGCTCCCAGGTCATCGCGGGTATTAATGACCATGAGGTAGTCGAGTGCCTGAATGGTCTTCGCGAAGCCCCGAACAGCGTCCTTCTGCGGCGCTGTCAATCCGACGACATCGTCCACCGCGCCAAGGAGGATGTTGGCGTTCCGGATATTCGCGTACGGGAAGGCGAAGAGATTCGCGCCGAATGCGGGACTCCCGGGGTCGAGCGGTCCCACCAGCATTTCGGTGATGAACCGCGGATCAGCGGGATCGAAATTGTACGATTCGCGACCGAGAATCCCGAGCAGCGACACGTATCCGTTTTGTTCGCCATCCTGAATTCTGGTCCCGATGATCAGTCCCTGCGCCGCCGTTGCGATCTTCGTGGGCGTCGGGCTCGACGTGAAGTCTTCAATGCTCGGATTGTTAAAATCGGGAACGACTAGATCAGCACCACAGGCGCCGGAGATGATAGCCGCGGCCGCCAGCGGGACCAATCGCATGACTCTCGTCTTTGCTGGAGTGTGTGAGCGCATGATCAGAATCCCAGGGTAGCCGAGAACCAGAAGCTGCGACTCGGCGGATAAGGCGCGACGTCGATGTTTCGTGCAATGGGCTGGTTACCGAAATTGCTGACTTCGGGATCCAAACCCGTGTAATCGGTCCACGTCGCGAGATTTCTTCCGCTCAGGCTGAGCTGCAAAGACCGCAAGCGTCCGCCAGCGAATCCCACGACGAATGATCGTGGCACGTCGAAGGACAGCGTGACCTCGCGCAGCTTCACGAATGAAGCATCCTCGACGTACACCCTCGTTTGTTTTGGAAACAACCTTAGGCGATTCGCGCCCGCCGTCGTCTGCAGGCTACCGTACGTAATGGGATCGGCGAAATCGGCGGTGTTCGATCCCAGATCGTAGAGGAACTTCGTCAGGTTGATGACGTCGCCCCCTTTCTGCCAATCCAGCAGCCCGTAGAGCCGGAACGCTCCATACCTGATGTTGTTGAGGAACGACATTTTGAAGTCGGGCGTGGCGTCGCCGATCTTGCGAACGATCTTGCTGCCATCGGGCAGGGAGTCGTTGCCGACAATCTGCGTGGCTGATGCGCCTTCCTCGATCTGGAACGCACCGAGCGCTGTGCCGAAGCCGCCAACGCGGAACGTTGGTACCGGCAGGCTCACGATCTTGCTCTTCGTAGCGAAGTAGCTGGTTCGCAACAGCCAGTCTCCGCCGGACCATTGAAGTGGCACGATACCGATGCCCACTTCTACGCCGCTCGTGCGCAGCTCGCCGCCGTTGAAAATCTCAGTGGCAAAGCCGGAAGACGGAGCGAGTGTCCGTTGCAGCAGAAGCTCAGTGACGTTCTTCCGGAAGGCGGTTATTTCCACCGTGCCGCGGCCGTTGACGAACGCGACGTCTACACCGCCCTCGATCTCCTGCTGTTTTTCCGAGTGAAGATCTTCCGAAGCCACGGTCCCCTGCACGACGAGGCTGGGCAGACCCGTGATGCTCTGGGTCGCCGTAAGTGGAGTGAATTTCTGTCCGAACAGAGGCTGGTTGCCCGACTGCCCCACCGCCGCGCGGAATTTCAGCTCGTCCACCGTAGGAAGCGGACGGATGAATCGATATGAGCCGGCAAATTTCGGGTATACGAAGTATTTGTCGGTGTCGGTGTTGGCGCTGGTGCGATCTGCGCTCAGCCCCGCCGTTAGTAGCAGCCTCTCGCTCAGCAGGAGAAGCTCTTCCTGCGCAAAGAGACTGAAGTCCTCCACGCGCTGTCGCTGCTCGAGAACCTGAATGTTCGTGCCGGCGCTTACGATCCCGAGCCCGCCGACGAGGTTTCGGCTCACGACGCGCGAGATGCGAAGGTCGCGCGTCGAAGCGCCGAATCCCGCCGAGGTGGTGGAGCTGAACGGCCCTCCACTCGGAGCGTACGTTGCGACAACGCTCCCGCCGCCGTTGAGATTGAGGTTGTTGCTGTTGCTGAGCAGCGCCGTTCCCGGCTCGCCGTCATCCGGCTCGAACTGGAGATCTGGAGGAAACACCAGCGAATTTTCCTGCTGGAAGTAGTCCGCTCCGCCACTGGCGTTCAGCTGCAGCCTGAAGCTTGGTGTGCGGATCGCGTGGAAAGTGGCCCTGCCCGAGGCGATGTAGCGCGAGACCGTTTCGTTATTGGTCATCAGCGCTGCCGTCTGCAGTGGATTGCTCGCCACGAAGGGATTATTCGGGAACGTACCGTCGGGCCGCTTCCTTAGATCGATGAAGCTCGGCGTAAACGGGAACACCATCCAGAAGCTGACGCTTGTGTTGTCGTTGTTGGTCAACCCCCGTTGGGCGAGGGTACGAAGCACGTTGGATTGAATGCTGAGATTCAGACGGGTCCCGAAGTCCTGGTCGATGTTTGCCCTTAGTGTTCGTTTCTCGTATCCGGTGTTCTCGATTATCCCCGGCTCGTCCTTCCACACGCCGGAAACGAAATAGCGTGTGTTGTCATCGCCGCCACTCAAGTCAAAAAGAGTTTCGAGGGCGACCGGCGTCTTGCCGGCGAGGAGCTTCTCCTGATCGTAGACGGCCGGATTATACAAATTCGCGGCGGCCGGTCCGAACGCCGCCACCGCATCCTCCACTTTGGTGAATGTCCGTGAGCCGAGGGTGTTCGACAGCTCGGAGACGCCGAGCCGCTGCGTCAGGTTCATCTGGCTGCTACCAATACGGCCGCGTCGCGTCGTGATGATGACAACGCCGTTCGACGCCTTGGAGCCATAGATCGCCGAAGCCGACGCTCCCTTCAACACCTCGATCGTCTCGATGTCGTTTGGATTGAGGTCGGCGATTCGATTGACCTGCGCGTCCTGCGTAAGCGCCGGGTTCGAGCCCGACGCAGATCGCGTGACGGCATTCTGGTTGGACGGGATTGCAACGTTGCTCACGACGATGCCGTCCACGACGTAGAGCGGCTCTGACGCGCCGTTGATCGAAGTCACGCCGCGGAGCTGCATCTGAACGCCTCCGCCCGGTGCTCCGGAATTTGTCTGGATGTTCGCGCCCGTGATCTTTCCCTGAAGCGCGTGCTCCAGACTTTGAGCCGGCACGCGACCGAGTTCTTCATTGCTCACAGTCGCGATGGCATTTGGAAGGTTCCGGCGCTCGATTCCGGTCACCTGGCCGGTGACCACAACTTCGCCGAGCTTGAAGAGATCGCGGCTCAGCGCGGCATTGATGCTCGCGACGTTGGCCGGCGCGCGGACTTCGATCGGCCTGTAGCCGATCCTTCTGATAACGAGTGTGACCTCGCTCTGCGGGACTTCCTGCAGTGCGAACAGTCCGTTCCCTCCCGTTGAAGTGCCGAGCGCCATGCCGCGCACGGCTATCCGTGCGCCGGCAATTGGCTCGCGCGTGAGAGAGTCGACGACTGTTCCGCTCACCGTGCGTGTCTGCGCCAATACTAAAGTTGGCGCCAGCACGAGGAGTGGGATGACCAGCAAACTACGCGTAATACGCATTCGTCCTCCGTGAGAGAGACTCGCCGACTCTCACGCAGCTGAGGCGCATCTGAACACTGCAAGCACAGACGCGCGCAAGCCTGCGGGTCGATGATACTTAGCTTGTACGACCGGGAGGAGCCACTGTCAACCCAAGAGTTGTATGAGTATTGTAGCGCGCCAGACGGCCACCCTACTCTATAACGAACACAAACGGACCGATCACGTTCACCCAATCGGTCGGGCGACGAGAATCCCTGTGGCGCTCTTGATTGCAGAGACGTACTCCGGGAGGGTCGAGCGGGTGACCTCGACCGCGCCGCCCGAGAGTGGAGCGTGCAGCACTCGGAGGACACCGCCGGAGTCGCGATAGGCGAATGCCGCGTGACTCACGTCGAGGCCGGTAATCGACGTCGCAAACGCAAGCACATCGCCTGTCTCGATTCGATCGACGACTTCAGGAATGCGCGCTGTCGGGACGACATGACGCGGAGGCTTGTCGAGCCCGCGCTCCATTTCGCCAATCGCGCGGAACACACCGTCATTGGCTAGCGCCGGATAGCTCTTGCGGTGCTCCGTCATGAATCGAAGCGGGCGCGCGTCCTCGATTCCGCCGAGCTGCGCACCCATGTCGCGCACCAAGCCGCGCTTCGCCCCGTCGGTGATCCACTCGCTGAAGTAGTGCAGTCGCGACGCATAGCCTCGGCGCTTACCTCCGCGATATCTCATTCTCTCGACTTCGCGGGCGAATGAGTCCCACGAAGGCACACGCGAGCTTGCGGCGACTCGAGCGACGGCAAGGCACGATTCCACGAGCGTGACGCAATCGAACCGCGTGAGCGAAACCGTGAGCGGTTCGGTGCGCAACTGGTTCCCGCCGGCTCGCAAGTACGCCTCCAGTGTGAACGCCTCGTATGGAGTCCCGGCTGTAAGCTCTCCCACGCGCGCCGCGCGACGTCCTAGCGACAGTCCGCGCGCGCCGGTTGCCTCGTGTCGCAATGTCGCTGTCCACGCAGTTAGCCGCGCCTGATCGTTGTCACTTTCCTCCGCGATGAGAGAAAAGGGAATGACCAGCCCCGCCGCCGAAATCACGGCATTTTTTAGCAGCTCCCTGCGAGAGAGTGGTGTGTTCAAGGAATTACCGGAAGAATTCCAATAGTATTCTATCATGCCGGATCGAAGTCTTTCAATCGGTGAAGAAATCGCCAACAGCATCACCCACGGAGTGG
>JBDSVO010000171.1:0-8836 GCA_039927215.1 Gemmatimonadaceae bacterium | reverse complement strand
GCAACGGAAGTGGTCCATCGATTCCACGCGTGTCGTCCGGCACCACCCCAAATTTTACGCCTGGCGAAATCGTGTTCTGCTCGTTGAAATTCGCAATGGACCACATCTGCTCACCAGTCCCCTCTCCTCCGACGTGCAGGTAGTAAACCTTGCACGCGGGAGTCCACGAAAATCTGGGAGACGTACCCGCAGTTACGGAAATCGAAACAGGGCCCGTGCAGCCTGGCAGTTCCCTGGTGCCGGTGGCGTCTCCACCCCTGCAGGCCACGAGGGTGAAGACCGCGGCCGCGAAAACCGCCGATCGATTGATGCGAGCTGACATGTAAGTCTCCAGGAAGATGATGTAACCGGGTGTCGACCATGGTTGGTAGGGAGGTCAATCCTCAATGTCCCCGGTCTTTCCCCGCGACACTCGAGTCGAACACAGGTTCATCCATCATCCATAGCTCAGACACCATGTCGTTGACATTGTACGCGATGCGCCGACCATCGCGGCTTACCCTTACCATCGCAATTTTCCCCGGCGGGATGCCAAGCGGACGCACAGTTCCGTCGGAGATGGACAGCACGCGCACGTCAATTTTTGCATAGGCGGTATCCGATGCCTGGACCACACCAAACAGGAGCTCGCGTCCTTCGCGGCTCCACGCGAACCCTGTCCCGTTCACTGGGGCTTCGGATTTATTGAATCGGTATATCTCCTTCAGGGTTCCACCAGTGACTGGAAGCTGCGCGATGATCCCGCGGTCGTATTCCCCACCGCGAACTGCGAGCATCAGGTGCCGACCGTCCGGACTGACAGCCATCGCGACCATGAACTTTGGCGCAGGGAAAGCGTGGATCCTTTGCATCGCACCGGTTTGCAGGTCGAGCCTCGTGATGTATGACCCGCCCAATGTGTCAACTTCGACGAAGTACGCATTCCTGCCGGCTGGCTCGAGGGCGAACAACCGTCCAAGCCAGTTCTTCGGGCTCTCGGCGATGACGCGCATTTTTGCCGTCTTCAGATCGACCGAGTAAATACCGTAGCGGCCTTTCATATTGGCGCCACGGACGATGAGGGCCGACCCGTCGGGCAGCCACGAGAGACCGGTGATTCGACTCAGCCGTGGGGTGAGCCGCCGCTCGTCATCCTGTTCGACGGATCGAATCAGGATATCCGATGGTCCATACACACCAGGACGGTGACCCCTGAGAATTACCTGAGCCAGATGCTTACTGTCGGGTGACCAGGCGAGAGAGAATGGACTGATGGTCACTGGCGCATTCATGGCTTTCGGGGCAGATGTAACCCGACCTGTTACCGGATCCATCGGCGCTACGAATGAATCGCGCGTTCCCGTGTGCACGCCATAGAAAACGTTACCCGCCCTAGTTATACCGAGCGGAAACATTCGCCACATGTCGGAGCGGACAAGCACGGGAGATCCAGTGGAACGGCCGTTGCTCATCGGCATGGCCCATACCGCCCGCGCCCCGCTTCTTTCGCTGCCGTACAACAGGCGAGAGCCATCGCGCGTCCAGCCAACGACGAAATCGTCTCCTTTTTCGCTGCTGATGGCGCGTTCGCCCTCGCCGTTCAGCGAGATCACGAAAACATCCCGCATGCCGCTGTTTTCTTCGGAAGGGAAGTCGTAGGCGAGCCAGCGGCCGTCGGGTGAAAGCGAGAGATCGTCGGGATAGCGCCAGTCGAAGCTCCTGATTCGCTTTGGTTCTCCACCGGAAGCGGGAATGAGCGCAATGCCGGTCGTGCCATCGCCAATCTGCATTATGGCGATGATATTCCTGCTGTCCGGCGTCCATGACTGGGGCATAGTGAAACCTTGCGGCGTTCCCGCGTAGACTACTCTCGATTTGCCGGAATCAGGAGCCGCAAGGGACATCACTCTTAAATCGAACTTGCGGTTCGCTTCTGCGTACCATCCGTACGCGATGGATTTTCCGTCCGGCGAGATCAGCGACGTCTCGGCAAAATCATCGGGGAACGAGGCCTTATGCGTGAGAGCAATCATGGAATGCGTCGTCAGATCGCGTAGAGCGAGATTTCCGGTCGACCAGTCAGTCATGCTTATGTACCGGCCGTCAGGCGAAGGGCGGAGCTCCGCGCTTACCCATTCGTTCGCGCCATACAAACGGCGCGTGGCCGGCGAGATCCGCAGATCTGTTATCCGCGAACCTGCGGCATTACCCGCAGATGTCTTCGCTGGATCGGATGAGCCTGGGCCGGGCGTGCAGCCTGACTCAGCGGCGCAAACTGAAATACCCATGATTAGCGTCAGGTGGCGGACCAGCATTGGAGACTCCATTGCGAGAATTGGTGTTGCCTGCAACAAACGATGCTGCATGACTGGCAAGCCTGCGGCCGAACCTCACGCGTTACCCAACAGCTTCGACCACAACGACTTGAGCCGCCACTCCAGTCGCTGAAGATCATCGTGATGGTAACGGATCATCACTCGCCGACGCGGGTTTCGTTACGTCGCTTGCGGATCTCTCTTTTGATCCAGCCCCATCGGTCCGCCGAAAAATACGGAACAGTTCGAATGACAGAAGTAACGAGCTGATACGACATCTCGCCGGTCGTGAAAACTGGAGCCGAAGACTATCTCGTTGCTGCGCAACCTCTTGGAGCGGACACAACTCCTGACGCGCCATGGCCATCACATTGCCTCCCCTCGCCATCGAATCCATCGAACGTTCGGCAATCTGCCGTTCGCGAGACGCGATCATTCTCAGGAGATGCTATGACCCGTCGTCCCACGCCACTGCTGCTGTCTGCACTAATGATCACCATCGCATGCACTAGCGAAAACCCAGCGGCCCCTGCTTCCGTTGCTTCGTTGCGCGCGACGAAATCCGCGGCTGCCGCGGTCTCCCGTCCGGCGGGAGGTAAATGCACAACGACCTTTGAGCCGGTCGGGTTTGAATTCCCAATCTTGACACTCGACATCCGGGGCGTGTGCAAGCTCAAGCACCTCGGGCACAGTAGCATGGCCGCCATTCAGACCGTCAATGTGCTCACTGGTGAGCTGAACAATACGACGACCTATACCGCCGCCAACGGCGATCAATTGACGACGACATTCGCCGGAACCGATCCACTCGGCGGGGACATCGAATTCACCGGACTCGAGACTTACACGGGCGGGACAGGCCGGTTCGCGAACGCGACTGGAGAGAGCTTTCTGCAAGGCTCGGCGACTGGAGCAACCGGCGAGTTCACGTCAAAAGGTTCCATCACCTTTTGATGCACATACGTAGGGCAACGCCCATGCAGCCACAGCTCCAACTGATGCCTGACGAAATTCGTCGCTTCACCACCTTTGAATTGGAAACAGCCATGTCGCATTCACGAAATTTCATCAGCAGAACAGCGCTTCGATATTGTCTCGGTCTTGCGTTGGTGCTGGCAGGATGCTCTGACCCGGCGACCAGCCCGCACGCAGACCCAGCACTCACGATTCGTTCTCAGCTAGACCTGGAGAATAGAACGACGATCGCCTTTGCATCGGATCCAACTTGGTCGGCTCAGAACGTCTGCCTGTACGCGTTTAACCCGTCGCCATGCCCCGCTGGTGCAATCATATGGGGGTACGTCAGTCCAACTGCGTGGCACGTCGACAGGTCGCAGATTCCTGGCGCACAGTGGATCTGGGCATCGGGCGTTAACAGCTCTACCGCTTCTTACCCGGCAACGCACTCATTCTCGAAAACGTTTTCGCTGGCAGGCACTCCAGTATCCGGCTCGATCTCGATCGGAGCCGATGATTCGGCCGAGGTGATCGTAAATGGTATAACCGTCGGGTCGGTGGGAAGTACGACGAATGCGGCCCTGGCCTCAGTCGCCTCGAACTCTTTGCGCACGTTCGACATCCTCATCTACCTGATTTCTGGCGCGAACATCATCACTGTGCGTGCCTCCAACGGAAATTTCAGCTGTCGGACCGCCTACAGCTGCAATCCCGCGGGAGTTGTATTCGGCGGAACATTGGCCTACGCCGAGGAACGAAACGAATCACCGGTCATAACAATGCCCGCTACGTACACGGGTGTGGAGGGAGAGCCGGTCGACTTCAGCGGCATTAGCGTGACGGATGCCGAAGGAGATGCGCTGAGCTACACCCTGACGTTTGGGGATGCAGTGATCCCCTTTCTCCTGCCGGCGAGCATTAGCGGATCGCTTGTTGGGACGGCTGGCCCCGGTGGCGTGACGCTTGGAGCTTCCAATCCCTCCTACACGTACGGCGACAATGGCAGCTACACAGTTACCCTCTCGGTAGCCGAGACGGAAACAACCCCCGCCCTCACTGCAACCGCGCAGGCGGCCGTTGTCGTGACTAACAAGGCCCCAGTAGTAACGCGAATCGCTTTGCCAGTATCGCCGGTTGCGGTCGGGACCTCGATAATCGCGACGGCTGATTTTGGTGACGCGGGCTGGCGGGATACGCACACCGCGGTTTTCCAGTGGGACTGGGACGCAGCGGCTGCGATGTCGGTGGGTGCGACACTAGCTTGTCCGACTGCGCCTGGGGCGCCGCTGTCGTGCAGCGTGAATGCCCAATCATTCTCCGTAGTGACGAACGTGGCTTCGCCTGGTTGGCTTTCCGCGGCGAACTCCTATGCGACTCCTGGTGTGTACACGGTTCGCGTCACAGTCACTGACGATGACAACGCGGTGGGTGCCAGAGTCAGCACGGCCGACAATCCGCCTTATGTCGTCGTGTACGATCCAGCGGCAGGATTCGTCACCGGTGGAGGCTGGATCACCTCGCCGGTCGGCGCCTTTGCCGCCGAGCCTGCACTCACCGGCAAGGCGCACTTCGGTTTCGTTTCTCGATACACGAAGGGAGCGCAGCTGCCAAGTGGAAACACTCAATTCCACTTCGATGCTGCGGGTCTCGTGTTCGCGAGCACAAGCTATCAGTGGCTGGTCGTCGCCGGGGCGAAGGCTCAGTTCAAGGGGGTGGGGTCGCTCAACGGAGTGGGCGGCTACGAGTTCCTCGTGACTGCCGTCGATGCTCCATCGGGTGACCGGTTTCGCATCAAGATCATGAATCAGGGGGCTGGAGTGGTCTACGACAATCAGATGGGTAATTCGGATGATGCTACGGCGACTACGGCGCTTGGCGGTGGAAGCATCGTCATCCACAGCAAATAGCGCATCGGCGTGACATCACTGGCGGGGAACTCGTTCCTGCACAACGTTCTTACAGGCGACAAAGACATGTCGTTAATGAAAAGGAGCTTCAATGGATCGACGCACCTCGGTACGTGGATTGATTCCAGTCTCGATTCTGGCGATTTCGGTGATGGTCGGCCATCAATGATGAGTCCTCCGAGTTATGGATGATGGACGAGGCTGTGTTCCGATCCCAGCCCCCGGCGCCCGTTGCTCTGAAATGAGCCCATACTATCGATAGGCGCGTGAAAGGCTCCCTCCTCATCGTCGATGACGATGCGACCATTCGTGACTCACTCGCCGAAGCACTGGCGGAAGAGAGCATGAATGTTAGGTCCGCTGACAGCGCTGAGGCGGCACTCGCAATCATCGGCGCGGGTGGAGTCGATGTGGTGCTGTCGGATATCAGAATGCCGGGCCTCGACGGCCTGGCATTGCTTCGATTGCTTCACGAGCGCGCGGCCCACATCGATGTAGTGTTGATGACCGCATTCGACGACATGCCGACTGTCGTTTCGGGAATGCGTGAAGGTGCCCTGGAGTTTCTCGTGAAGCCACTCGAGCTCCACGCGCTGCGGCGTGTTCTTGCGGCCGTGTTCGAGGATCGCCGCACGCGCGATCGAAGCAGAGCACGCGCAACGGAGGGCGTAGCCGGTCCGCCTCAGGGATATCCGGGCGCGCTCGTTGGGCACGATGCAAAGATGGTCGGCGTTTACAAAAGAATCGGTCAGGCCGCGGGAAGTCGTGCCACTGTGCTCATCCGCGGTGAGACTGGTACGGGGAAGGAACTCATAGCGCGAGCGATTCACGCGAGCTCCAGCGACGCGACCGCTCCTTTCGTTGCCGTCAACTGCGCTGCCCTTCCCGCGAATCTTCTGGAGACCGAGCTCTTCGGACACGTTCGTGGTTCATTCACGGGCGCGACTGCTGACAGACGCGGAAGGTTCGCGCTCGCCAGCCGGGGCACAATCTTCCTCGACGAGATCGGAGATACGACAGTCGATCTCCAGGCGAAGCTCCTGCGTGTTTTACAGGAGCGCGAATATTACCCCGTGGGTGCCGACCGTCCGGAGCGGACCGAAGCGCGCGTCATTGCCGCGACGCACCAGAATCTCGAGGCTCTCGTAGCCAGTGGCGCTTTCCGCGCAGATCTCTACTACCGGCTCCGAGTGGTAGACATCGAGGTGCCCCCTCTTCGCGAACGCGCCTCCGACATACCGCTTCTGGCGCAACATCTCGCACTGCGGTCAAGCGAAGCCGTTGGTCGGGCAGCGCCGGTCATCTCGCGCGAAGCTCTCGATCTTCTGCTCGCGCATCAGTGGCCGGGCAACGTTCGCGAGCTGGAGAATTGCCTGACGCGCGCAGTCGTCCTCGCGAGCGGCGACGTCATTCGTGCCGAGCACATTCACGTAGGCGCGGCGCATCCGGAAGTCGACGGTGCTATCCCGACACTAGACGCTCTCGAGCGCGCACACGTCGAGCACGTGCTCGGAGTATTTCACGGCCACAAAGCACAAACTGCGCGGGCACTGGGGGTCTCGCGCCCCAGGCTCGACCGACTGCTCCGAAAGCACGGCCTGGAATGATCCGCCTGCGGCGACAGTCGTGAAACGTCTGGGCCCGCATTCGCTGCGCGCGAAATTCCTGCTGGTGGTGCTGGGCGGTGTGCTCATACCTCTCGCCGTCGTGGGAGTCTGGCTGACAGGTTCGGCTGCCAGATCCGGCGAGGCACTGCTGACGACACGAATCGACACCGCGCTCGACCAGGTCGTCAGCGAAGCTGGAACGCGTTGGGTCGGGTTGCGAGCCAAGCTTCTTGACATAGCTGACGATTCGGCTGTGCAACGAGTGTTGGGCGATGTTTCAACCCCTCGACCGCGAGGCATACAATCGTCGCTCTCGGTACCGAACGCGGGGTCCAGCAGCAATCTCGCCGCGTCGCTTTCCTCTGCGATGACTCTTCGGAGAGCCTCGGACGGCGCGTCATGGAGAATCGTCCTCGCCGCGAATTCCGGGACCGAGCAGTCACCCCCTGGGAATCCTGCGCTGGTCGGTGAAGAGCGCGAAGGGATCACGGCAACAGTTCCTGTATACAATCGAGCGACCGGCGCTCTGATCGGTCGTCTTGAGTCCCACCTCACAACGGAGAGCCTGGTGCCAATCGGTGCCGGCGGTCCGACAGGAGTCGGCGCGGTTCTTCAGGTGGTGGATCGCGCTTCCGGCACGTCACTGGGTGCTCTTCCATTCGATCAGACATTGATGAGCCGCGCCGCTTTCGAGCTGGGTGGCGAACGATGGCTGGTGAGGCGCAGAGCTCTCGAAGAGCCGGCGATCAGCGTGGCCGCGGCAGCGCCGCTCGGAGCGTACACCTTGCCGTTCCAGGATGCGGCAAGAAAGGGGACACTCGCAATCCTCGTAGTGGCACTCGGCGCGCTCGGTGTTGCTACGCTGCTGACGCGTCGCGTGACGCGTTCACTCGAGGAGCTTGCATCTGCAACGCACGCCGTGGCCGCCGGCGATCTCGACCGGCGTGTCGCCGAAGGTGGAGACGATGAAGTCGGCAAGGTTGGGCGAGCATTCAACGCGATGACGGAGAGCCTGCGAAACATGATCCGCCAGCTGTCTCAACGTGAGGCACTGGTTGCCGTGGGAGAATTCGCTGCTGCACTCGCTCATGAGGTGCGCAATCCCCTGACATCGATTCGCATCGACCTCCAACGTGTAGAGGAAAAGCTTCCCGGAGATTCGCCGTTGCGCGTGCAGCTTGGCCGGGCATTGCGTGAAGTGCAGCGACTTGATCAGACGGTTAGTGGAGCGCTGCGCATCGCTCGCAGCGGGAGCATTGCATGCGACCTCGTGGATCTCAGAGTGCCGCTGCAACGTGCGATCGAGGTTGCAACGCCCGCTTTCGAGCAGAGCGGCGCGGCTCTCGATCAGGTCGACATCGGCAGCGGCGCACTTCCGGTTCGCGGCGACGAAGCCGCACTGGAGCAGCTGTTCCTCAACATCCTGCTGAATGCGGCGCAGGCTCTCGACGAAAATGGAAAAGCCGGAGTGACGCTATCGACCGAGAACGGAAGCGCTTTGATCGACATCTGGGATTCCGGATCGGGAGTTTCACCGGATCGGATGAAGAAGGTGTTCGATCCCTTCTTCTCCACGAAGCGCGACGGGACGGGACTTGGATTGTCGGTCGCGCGCCAGATCGTCAACGCGCACGGGGGAAGCATCGAACTCGATAGCGCTGTCGATTCAGGAACGACGGTCTCGATCAGGCTTAATCTGGCGCGGTAGCCCACCCGCAATTGAAACGCATCGGACACCGTGCGTAACGATACGATACTGCACGCCGCCGGTGTGATTTACCTGAGCCAATATCAAGTCTTTGCCGCGTAATATCTTAGCGCGGAGATAATTCGTTCCCGCTACTGGCCATCGCATTGCCTTCTCTTGAACGAGGAATCCCAATCAAATGGAGAATGTGATGCAACGTGGACTCATAGGACCGGCGACCGTGATCGTGTTTCTTCTGAGCCTTTCACCTGGAAATTCCATGGCACAATCGGCTCTCGCGCTTGAAGCCGGCACACGCGTGCGCGTGGAGACCAAAGCGGCACCCAGCGAATGGAAGGTTGGCTACCTGACATCGATCGATTC
>JBDSVO010000170.1:0-27580 GCA_039927215.1 Gemmatimonadaceae bacterium | reverse complement strand
TGAAGGGGATTCGTGTGGTGCCGACGCCCGGACACACTCCGTTTCACCAGAGTGTTCTCATCGATTCAGGCGGGGAGCGGGCATTCTTCCTCGGCGATCTATGCCCGACTCACGCGCACCTGCCGCTTCCCTGGATCATGGGCTACGACGTCGAGCCGCTAGTGACACTCGAGACGAAGCGGCGCATTCTGCACCAGGCGGAGGACGAGGGCTGGCTTTTAATCTTCGAGCATGACGCCAATGTCGCCTGGGGGCATGTTGAGCACGATGGGAAAGGCTACCGGCTACGTGATGGTTGACAACAAGAGTCAACCGAGAAAGTCGCAGATGCGAGTTGGCCAGAAGCATAGGCTTCAGTTTCTAGTGTGAACCCTGCACTGATTTCACGTCTTCGGTTGCGCGTGAGATGCCAGATGGCGCAGTAATCCGTACAACATCTTCCTGACCTCAATCACCTGGCTCAGAAGAGTCAGCACTTCCGAGCCATCGGCGACGTGAAGGTCCCGAGCGGAAATAAGGTGGTACTCCAACTCTGTCGTGGAGTTGATGGCAATGACCAAAAAGCGACTGAACTCGCGCGAGCTTTTTTGCCCTGAGCCTTCAACGATGTTTGCCGGGACAGACATCGCGGCGCGAATGATCTGGCTCCGAAGGGATGAGTAATCGGTTCCCCGAACGCGTTTCGCGACTCCATGAGCATTTAGTGCCATGGCGTGGGCCTTTTTCCAGACAAGAAGCTTTTTGAAATCGGACACTCATCATGATCGCAAGAACCGTCTTCTCGGAACTCGCCGTTTCATCTCAGCCATGTCCGGAACCACGCAGCGCCCGTGAGAGCGTTTGTGCCCCATTCTAGCAACTCATGGCTATACTTCTGGCGAACTCGCATCTGTGACTTTCTCGGTCCAGCAGTTAGTTGACAGCACCTTGCCCGAACCGCTTAACTCAACTAGCCTTACTGAGTTACAAGACGACAAGCGGGCTGCCCGGGCGGGCGGCCTCACCCTCCGGCCCTCGCGATCGAATGAGCGAGGTGTGCTGCAGGAGTTCATGCCGAGCGGGGCCGGAGGAGTCTTCCGGTCTCCCTTCCGCGCGGGCTTCTGAAAAGGAGCTCGCGCTTTTCGTTTTCAGTTTTCTTCAATTCGAGGTAGCCGAGTATTCAGGACACAACAAAACGTGTGCGCGTGAACAGGCAGATTCGCATCAGCCCGCTCCGCGTGATCGCCGCCGACGGCGCTCAGCTTGGGATCATGGATGTCGAAGCAGCGTTGGCCGCGGCGGTAGAGCAGGGGTTGGATCTTGTGGAAGTCGCTCCGTTGGCTCGTCCCCCGGTCGTCCGCATCATGGACTATGGGAAATACAAGTTCGAGATGGCGAAGATGGCGCGGCAGGCCAAGAAAAAGCAGCACGTGATCCACCTCAAGGAAGTAAAGTTTCGTCCTGGAATCGAAGAGCACGATTTCGCAACGAAGACGCGTCACGCCCGCGAGTTCCTCGCGGACGGCAACAAAGTGAAAGTCACGCTCATGTTTCGCGGCCGTCAGATCGCACATCCGGAGCTCGGCCGCGTTGTAGTGAATCGGGTGGCGCAGGAGCTGTCGGACGTAGCGAAGGTCGAGACAGAGCCGAAGTTCGAAGGAAAGTTCATGACGATGATCCTCGCTCCGAAATAGAGCTGAGACGTCGTCAACAACGAATACAGAGACTGAAATGCCGAAAATGAAGAGTCACAGGGGCGCCAGAAAGCGCTTCAAGATCACGGGGACAGGCAAGGTCAAGCGCATGAAGGCCTTCAAGAGCCACATCCTCACGAAGAAGACTTCCAAGCGGAAGCGCCGACTTCGCCAGTCAGCGATCATAACTACGCCGGGCGAAGCGAAGAACATCAAGCGCCTTCTGCAGGCGTAAAGGAGAACTACAATGCCTCGCGTCAGATCGAACGTAGTGCGCCTGAAGCGCAAGAAGCAGGTGATGAAAGCCGCTCGCGGAGCCTTTGGCGCTCGCAGCAAGCTGTGGAAAGCAGCGAAGGAAAACGTCGAGCGCGGCTGGAAATACGCGTACCGCGATCGCAAGAACAAGAAGCGCGATTTCAGAAAGCTCTGGATCGTCCGCATCAATGCCGCCGCTCATCAGCACGACATGAGCTACAGTGTGTTCATGAATGGTCTGAAGCGCGCCGGCGTGGAGATCGATCGAAAGGTGCTGGCGGACATTGCAGTCAATGATCCCGCCGCATTTGGCGCGTTAGCCGAAGCTGCCCGCGCTGCACTCGCCGCGGCTTAGCCCGCTGCAATTTCAAGGGGGCGGCCCGGGAACGAAGCAGCGCGACGTTCCGGGGCCGCCTTTTTACATTTCGCCACCGCACATCCATAGACAGTCAACGTGAAGCTCCAGGAATTCATCGAGAGAATCGCCGAGATCGAGGCGAGGGCTGCTTCGCTCATCGCCGAAGCGACGTCTGCCGCGGCGCTCGATGCGGCGCGTCACAGCCTCGTTGGCAGGAAGAGCGGAGCGCTGACGGCAATCATGAAGGAGCTTCCGTCGCTTTCTCCGGAGGAACGGCGTGAGGCGGGCGCGGCTGTCAATCGCGCAAAGACCGCGATTGAAGATGCACTCGATACACGAGCGATCGATCTGAACACCACGAGCAGCACGGGCCAGACGGCCGACCTCACGATGCCGGCTCGGCGACAATGGAAAGGCGCAAAGCATCCGGTAACGCTCGTGATCGAGGAGATCGAGGAGATCTTCCGCGAGCTCGGCTTCACGATCGCGCTTGGACCTGAGGCGGAAACCGAGTGGCACAATTTCGGAGCGCTCAACTTTCCGCCTGACCACCCGGCGATGGACATGCACGACACGCTGTATCTGGATGATCGCCTGTTGCTCAGAACGCACACATCGCCCGTCCAGATCCGGACGCTCCAGAGCTACGAGCCGCCGATTCGCATTCTCGCACCCGGCAACGTCTATCGGCGCGATTTCTTCGATGCGTCGCACGCGCCCGTCTTCGCCCAGATAGAGGGGCTAGCCATCGACGAAGGCGTGAGCTTCGTCGATCTCAAGGCTACGCTCACGCGGTTCGCAAATCGCTTTTTCGGTGCGACTCGCACGCGCTTCCGTCCCAGCTACTTCCCGTTCACGGAGCCTTCGGCTGAGATGGACGTAGAATGCACTATGTGCAAAGGGTCGGGCTGCGCCGCATGCAAGAACACGGGATGGTCCGAGATACTCGGCTCGGGAATGGTGCATCCATCCGTGCTCGAAGCGTCCGGAGTAGATAGCGAGCGCTACACCGGATGGGCGTTCGGCATGGGACCGGGCCGCGCCGCAATGCAGCGCTACGGAGTGCCTGACATCCGGCTTCTCTACGATTCGGACATGCGGTTCCTGGAGCAGTTC
The DNA here is from genome assembly GCA_039927215.1 of Gemmatimonadaceae bacterium. Classification (GTDB taxonomy): domain Bacteria; phylum Gemmatimonadota; class Gemmatimonadetes; order Gemmatimonadales; family Gemmatimonadaceae; genus UBA4720. Next base: position 24,178 of record JBDSVO010000170.1, on the reverse strand, counting down.
GCGCAATGAATGCATCGTACGAGTGGCTGCGCGACTTCGTTCATTTTTCGCTCAGCCCGGAAGAGCTAAGGGACCTTCTGACTTCACGGGTTGCGACCGTCGACGACATCATTCGTCTTCGCGCTGATCTCGCCGAGGTAGTCGTTGCGCGCGTCGTCGAGGTAGAGCGTCACCCGAATGCAGATCATCTTTGGGTCACAAAGGTGGACGCCGGCTCCGGTGAGCTTCGGGATGTGGTATGCGGCGCGCCGAACGTGACCGCCGGCGTGTTGTATCCTTTCGCCCCCGTTGGCTCGACGCTTCCCGGCGGTCTCAGGCTGGAGAAGCGAAAGATCAGAGGAGCCGTTTCGGAGGGAATGCTCTGTTCTGCGAGAGAGCTTGGCCTGGGGACGGATCACGAGGGCATCATGGCGCTCGACGTTAACGTGAGTCCGGGAACGAAGTTCCTCGACGCGATGCCCGTTGGCGATGTGCGGTTGGTTGTCGACGTTCTGCCCAATCGTCCGGATCTCCTCTCGCACGAAGGCCTCGCGCGCGAGATTGCCGCGGCCACGCGGACTCCGTTGCAGACACCAGTGATTCGTGACTCATCGGACGACGTTGGAGCGAGTCCGCGCGGGCCCTCGAGCTTCAACGTGACGGTCGAGGACGTGACGGGATGTCCGCGATACATGGCGGCGGTGATTCGCGGTGTGACAATTGGGCCGAGCCCTTCGTGGCTTGTGTCACGCATCGAGGCGGTTGGATCGCGCTCGATCAACAACGTGGTCGACGCGACGAACTACATGCTGCACGGCTTCGGGCAGCCGATGCATGCATTCGACATTTCGGCTCTCTATGGAAACCAGATCATTGTGCGGCGCGCGCGAGCGGATGAAAGAATCAAGACACTCGACGGCGTAGATCGTACTCTCGACAGCGAGATGACTGTTATCGCCGACGCTAACAAGGCGCAGGCGATTGCGGGCGTGATCGGTGGCGAAGGCAGTGAAGTGACCGATGCGACGACCGGCATCCTGCTCGAGGTTGCGTCGTTCGACGCGCGTCGTGTTCGCTCGACGCGCCGCAAGCTCGGCGTCTCGACAGATGCGAGCTATCGTTTCGAGCGCGGCGTAGATGCAGATGCGTGCCCGCGCCATCTCCGCTACGCCATAGATCTGATAATGGCAGTGGCGGGAGGCCTGCTCGAGGGTGAGCCTGTCGATGTCTCCGCGACGCTCGAGGCGCGGCCCACCATCCGCGTTCGACACGAACGCGTTTCTGCACTTCTTGGCGAAGAGATCGATAACGCCGAAGTGGAGAGGGAGCTCTCGACGATTGGGTTCTCAGTCGCCACTGACAAAGCTGGTAGTGACCTCTCCGTAACGCCTCCAACATGGCGAAGCGACGTTGTCGCCGAAGTCGAAGTGATCGAGGAGATCGCGCGCCTGCACGGCTACGACAAGTTTTCCTCGGATATAAGGCCGTTTCGTCCGAGCAACGTTCCAGATGCGCCGCTCCATCTTCTCACGATGCGTGTTCGCGAGGCGTGCGTCGCATCAGGATTGCTGGAAATCCGTCCGCTTCCATTCACTCGTCGCAACGACGAGCGCTCTCTGAGAGTGCGCAATCCTTTGGCAGAGGACGAGTCGTTTCTGCGACAGGACATCCTCGACACGCTCGCCCGGCGCGCAGAGTTCAACCTGTCGCACATGCAGCGCACTATTCGCTTGTTCGAGATCGGTGCCGTGTTTGCAGCGAATGACGCCGCCGACGGAGCGCTCCCCGACGAGCGAGTGCACGCCGGCGTGCTGGTGATGGGCGATCGACGCCCTCCGCATTTCACCGAGCCGCGGCCGCCGCATTACGACGAATGGGATGCGAAAGCACTCGCCGAGCTCCTCGGTGAGGCAGCGTTTCCTGGTCATGTGATCTCGTGTGCACCCCCGGAAGACGACACTCTCTGGAATATCACGGTGGACGATGTGAAGGTCGGCATTGTGCGACGCGTGCCTCTTGACGCACCCACGTGGGCTGCTGCGGCATTCGGAATTGAAATCGATCTCGAGGCGCTTTCACCGTCGCCGGGTCGCATGTACTCCGCATCGCCGGGCATATCTGATCGACAGCTTCACGAGAGGGGAAGCAAAGGCCTTCCTTCGCATTCGTACCGGCCCATCCCGGCGATGCCGTCGATTGACATCGACCTCGCGCTCATCGTTTCAGACGGCATTCGCGCCGCTCAGGTCGAGCAGGTCATCCGTGGGTCGGCGGGTGAATTGCTCGAACGGCTCGCCCTTTTCGACGAATTCCGCGGCGCTGGTATCCCCGATGGCTCGCGGAGTCTCGCCTGGCGATTGACGTTCAGGCATCCCGAGCGCACACTACGCGAGCGCGAGATTCAGGGAAGAACGGAAAAGATCGTGAAAGCTCTAGAGGGAGAACTTGGCGTCAGACAGCGAACTGCCTGAATCGGAGGCCGCATTCGCGGACCTCGAAAAACTAGTCCATCATCTTGGTGATGAGCTTGCTGCTTTCCGCCGGCGAGCCTTGCAGGCGGAGGCGAGAGTGAAAGCGCTCGAGAGCTCGCCGGGCGCGACGCGCACAAGTCCTGAGCGAATCGAAAAGCTCGAGCGGGAAAATGCGAGTCTGAAGATGCGGCTCGAAACGGCGCGCGGACGCACGCGGCAGATGCTCGAGCGCGTTCGCTTCCTCCGGCAGCAGCACGAGACCGCGGCAAGATGACTTCGCGAAAGAACGTCGTTAAGGTCACGATCCTCGGCGGTGAGTACACGCTCCGCACCGAGACATCACCGGAGCACGCCCGCGCGGTCGCTGCCTACGTCGACGACACGATCTCTGAGACCATGCAGGGCAGCCAGATGGTCGAGAGTCATAAGGCGGCGATCCTGGCTGCACTTCGCATCGCCGGCGATCTCTTCGAGGCACGCGACGAGGCTGCACGCCTGACGACCTCGTTGCGCGAGCTGAGCGACGAAATCCGCCCGTGGCTCCCCCCGGCCAAGCGGCACGATTAATTTAGTTCCAAGACACGCGACGACTTTTCGGCGCGATTAGGGGCCGCCTGTGGCACTGCCGCGGGCCTACATAGATCAAGATGACTCAATCAGCGTGGCTCGCCGCGGCTGGCTTCATTCTTTTTATCGTAGCCGGCACGGCTTTTTTCTTTATAGGACGTCGGTTAGGCGGAAAAGCCGAAACAACCAGACAGGCAGAGGCCCGCTCCGGGGCCGAGCAATCCGCGAAGCGCATCCTCGATGAGGCCGCCAGAGATGCAGAATCTCTGCGAAAGACGGCCGTCCTCACCGGCAAGGAACAGCTGATAGGCCTTCGCGAGGAATGGGAGCAGGAAGCCCGCAAACGGCGCGAAGAAATAGAACGCGAGGAGCGGCGGGTACAGGAGCGGGAGTCCCTTCTCAATCGCAAGTACGAGCTTCTCGAGCAGCGGGAGAAGGAAGGCGCCACCCAGGCAGCGTCTATGAAGGGTCGCCAGGAAGCAATAGATGCCCGCGAGCAGGAGCTCACCAGGCTCGTCGGAGACGAACGACGGAGACTCGAGCAGCTTGCCGGCCTCACGGCCCAGGAGGCGAAAGCGGAGCTCATCCAACGTCTCGAAGACGAGGCCCAAGCCGATGCGGCCAACCGACTTAGAGACATTCGAGACACGGCAAAACGCAACGCTGATCGTGAGGCCAAGAAGATCATTGCCCTTGCCATTCAGCGCATCGCGGCAGAACAGACAGCGGAGACAACGGTCTCGGCCGTATCGCTTCCAAATGACGAGATGAAGGGCAGGATCATCGGCCGCGAAGGCCGGAACATCCGCGCCTTCGAGCTCATCACCGGAGTGGACGTCATCATCGACGACACCCCGGATACAGTCGTCGTGTCGTGTTTCGACCCGGTGCGTCGCGAGGTCGCGCGACTTTCACTCGAGAAGCTCGTTGCCGACGGCAGGATCCATCCCGGACGAATCGAAGAAGTCGTCAGCAAGTCACGCCAGGAAGTCGACGCGTCGATCATCGACACCGGAGAGCGGGCGGCGTACGCGAGCGGGGTTCATGGTCTTCACCCTGAGCTCATCAAGCTGATCGGACGCATGCGATGGAGAACCAGCTACGGCCAGAACATTCTGTCGCACTCCCAGGAGGTCGCGTGGCTCGCCGGAATAATGTCCGCCGAGCTCGGCCTCGACGTTGCGATGGCGCGCCGCGGGGCACTGCTGCACGACATGGGTAAAGTTCTTACGCACGAGCACGAGGGCACGCACGTGCAGCTTGGCGTCGAGATGGCCACGCGCTACGGCGAACATCCGCTTGTCGTGAACTGCATCGCCGCGCACCACGACGATGTTCCGCACGAGAGCGAGATATCCGTATTGGTTCAGGCGGCTGATGCAATCTCCGGCTCTCGTCCCGGAGCACGCCGCGAAGCGTTCGAGACCTATGTGAAGCGTCTCGAGGGTCTCGAGCGAATCGCGTCGGGCTATCGCGGGGTGGAGAAAGTGTTCGCGATTCAGGCGGGCCGCGAAGTGCGCGTCATAGTTACGCCGGACGACATCGAGGAAAACAGGATGCCGTCGCTAAGCGATGAAATCGCGCGCCGGATCGAGGCAGAGCTGCAGTACCCCGGTCAGATCAAGGTGGTGCTGATACGCGAGACACGCTCGGTGGACTTTGCCCGCTGAGCTGATCGACGGCGTTGCGATTGCGCGCACCGTACGCGAGCGGGTCGCGCGTGAAACCGTCGCGTTGAAATCGCGCGGTGTGACACCCGGACTCACGGTAATTCTCGTAGGCGATGATCAAGCGAGCGCTACGTACGTCCGCGCGAAGGGCGCCGCGAGCGAAGAAGTGGGAATACGGAGCTCGACGATCCGCCTCCCGGCGGAGACCACGGAGGCGGAGCTGCTCGCGCACATCGACGATCTCAATGCGGACGACTCGGTTCATGGCATACTTGTACAGATGCCGCTGCCGCCGCAGATCGATCCCGAAGCTGTGATTCTCCGCGTTGATCCGGCAAAGGACGTCGACGGATTTCATCCCGTGAACGTCGGGAAGCTGCTCATTGGGCAGACTGACGGATTCGTCTCATGCACTCCTGCTGGAGTCGTCGAGATGCTTCGAGCGGCTCGTGTCGAGACTGCGGGGAAGGAATGCGTGATCATCGGGCGCAGCATGATCGTTGGGAAGCCGATGGCCTCGCTGCTCGTGCAGAACACTGACCCCGGAAACTGCACTGTGACGGTTTGCCATAGTCGCACGCGCGATCTTCGGTCTCATACGCTACGCGCGGAGATCCTCATCGTTGCGGCGGGACGAGCGATGCTGGTAACCGGTGACATGATTCGTCCTGGCGCCGTCGTCATCGACGTGGGGATGAACCGCATTCCGGATTCAACCACGAAGTCGGGAACTCGCCTCGTCGGCGACGTCGATTTTTCCTCCTCGCGCGAGGTAGCGGGCATGATCACTCCCGTGCCCGGCGGCGTCGGACCGATGACTATCGCAATGCTTCTCGCGAACACAGTGTTGTCCGCGACACGGTTTGCAAATGCGCACGGGCAACCGGCCCCTGCAAGCAACACGAGCGCCTCGGCCGTGCACGCATGAAGCCTCGCCTCACTGAGGAAGATTTCGCGAGCTCGATGCCTCTGATGGATTTCCCGAAGGCACCGCCGGGGTCGACACGCGAGACAGCCATCTGCATCACCGATCTCAACAACTCCACGAAGCAGCTCGTCGAGGAGACGTTCGGGCATTTCTGGGTGCGTGGGGAGATCATCGATTTCAAGCGACATCGCAACGGTCACTGGTACTTCTCACTTCGAGACAAGACATCGCAGATAAGCTGCGTGATGTGGTCGAGTGATCAGCGGCGCACGCCTGCGTCGCCCGACGATGGAATGCAGGTAGTCGTTCTGGCCCAGCTGACCGTGTTTCCCGGCAGAGGCTCGCTCCAGCTCAGAGTCATTCGTATTGACGCCGAGGGCGACGGACTTTGGAGGAAGGCGATAGCGGAGACTGTCGAGCGACTTCGCGCGGATGGGCTTCTCGAGAAAGAACGAAAGCGGCCGCTTCCACTATACCCACGTTGCCTTGCTGTCGTGACGAGCGCGAACGGCGCGGCGTTGCGCGACATCATCTCAGTGGCAACTCGAAGGCGCCCGGGAATCGAGATAATCGTGGCATGTGCGGCAGTTCAGGGTGATACGGCTCCACGTGAGCTGCGCGCGGCTCTGTCACGAGTCCGCAGGTGGAAGGGCGTCGACGTGATGATCATCGGCCGCGGCGGCGGAGCGCGAGACGACTTGCGTGCCTTTAATGATGAATCGGTGGCGCGCGCGATCGCCGCCTGCGAAATGCCGGTGATCTCGGCAGTGGGTCACGAGATCGACATGACAGTCTGCGATCTCGTTGCTGACGTGCGGGCGGCAACACCGTCGGCAGCGGCTGAGCGCGCAGTTCCGGCGCTTGCTGATCTCGAAGCTGCGCTTCGGGCGCGACGCGGAAAGCTCGTTTCGGCGCTGACGCATCGCACCTCTTCCGCACGGGCGGACATGAAAACGAGCGCCCGCGATCTCAGGGCTGCGGCAGTCCGCTTGGTCGATAAACGGCGATCGGTCATGAGCGGAGCAGCCGGCCGCCTCAACGCTCTCAGTCCTCTTGCAACGCTTTCCCGCGGCTACGCGGTAGCGCGTCGCCCGGACGGAAAGGCCCTTACCAGCACGACGCAATTCACGCCAGGCGAAACCTTCGATCTGACGCTCCACGATGGCGTCGTTGACGCGACGGTCGACGACGTCCGGTCAAAGCGGCGGTCCGAGTGACGCTCCGGCGAGTCGCGGCGTATCTTTGCCTTCCCCACCAGATGTCCAGATGAGCCAGGCAGAAACCATCTCAGAGTCCACCGTTATTGGCGGCCGCTACCGGATCGAGAAGGAGATCGGGCGCGGCGGCATGGCAGTCGTCTATCGCGCTCACGATACGCGGCACGACCGCCCCGTCGCGATCAAGGTCCTTCACCCCGAGATCGCCGCAGGTATCGGTACCACGAGGTTTTTCCAGGAGATACGCCTCGCCGCCCGGTTGAATCATCCGCACATCATCGCACTGCACGATTCCGGCGAGACGGACGGCACGCTCTACTACGTGATGCCGTTTATCGACGGCGACAACCTCCGTGCAAGACTGGACAAGCAGGGAAGATTTCCGGCTGACGAGGCTGTAGATCTCGCGCAGCAAATCGCAAGCGCGCTCGACTATGCGCATCGGCTCGGTGTCGTTCACCGCGACATCAAGCCGGAGAACGTGATGATCTACGAAGGTGAAGCTCTCGTTGCCGATTTCGGAATCGCGAAGGCGGTGAGCGTAGCCGGTGGGGCAAACCTCACAAACACCGGCTTCGCAATCGGAACTCCTGCTTACATGAGCCCCGAGCAGGCGGCGGGACAGACGGACCTCGACGGCCGCAGCGACGAGTACAGTCTTGCCTGCGTTCTATATGAGATGCTCACGGGTGAGCCTCCATTTACTGCGTCAACACCACAGGCGCTGATTGCAAAACGCTTCACGGATACACCACGGCTGGTCACCGCAATCGTTCCCGCGATTCCCGAATACGTCTCGGTCGCCGTTCGAAAAGCGTTGTCGCGCGACGCCAGTGATCGATTCGCCACCGCGGCCGATCTCTCCGTTGCGCTCGAGCCGCAGCAAAAGAAAGTGGACGAAAAGCCGTCCATCGCGGTGCTTCCGTTCAGCAACATGAGCACTGATCCGGAGAACGAGTTCTTCAGCGATGGAATCGCCGAGGAGATCATCAACGCTCTCACCAAGGTCCAGGCGCTCGAGGTAGTTTCGCGAACGTCGGCGTTTGCGTTCAAAGGAAAAAACCTCGACATGCGCGAGATTGGCCGGCAGCTCGGCGTAAAGACGCTGCTCGAAGGCAGTGTCAGGAAAGCGGGGAAGCGCCTTCGCGTTACAGCGCAGGTGATCGACGTCGAGACAGGCTACCATCTGTGGTCGGAGCGGTTCGATCGCGAGATGGAAGACGTATTCGCAATCCAGGACGAGATTGCCGAAAACATTGTCAAGGCATTGCGCGTCGTTCTCTCGAAGAGGGAGGAGTCGGCGATCAAGGCCGCTCGCACAAGTAATGTGCGCGCGTACGAGTATTACCTCCGCGGCCGGCATCTCTACCATCAGTGGCGCCGCGAATCGTGGGACGGAGCGGATGACATGTTCCGACGCGCGATTGCACTCGATCCCGATTATGCCTTGGCGTACACGGGACTCGCCGACACATCGGCGATCCGCTACATGTATTTCAGCGGCGGCGAAGAGGCGCTGCAACAGGCAGATGCCGCGAGCCGCCGCGCCGTCGATCTCGATCCGACGCTCGCCGAAGCCCATGCCGCGCGAGGTCTCGCACTCTCGTGCCAGAAGCGTATGGAGGAAGCCGATCAGGAGCTCAAGCGCGCGATGGAGCTCGATCCTACGCTGTACGAGGCGCCCTACTATTACGGCCGAATGCTGCAGATGGAGGGCCGCCTGGCTGAAGCCGCCAGCTACTTCGATCGTGCTTCCTCGCTCCGCGAGGATGATTTTCAGTCGGCGGGGCTCGCACAGACTATTTATAGCAATCTCGGTCGCACGCAGGACATGACGAGAGCGGCGAATCGGTGCATTGACGCCGCAAGGCGCGCGATTGCAGTCAATCCAGGTGATTCACGCGCGCTGCAGCTCGGGGCACTGGCGCTTCACACCCTCGGAAACAATGATGAAGCGAAGGAATGGGCGGACCGTGCGATCGCAGTCGATCCTAATGAGATCAGCACGCTCTACAACATTGCGTGTTTCTTCTCGATTAGCGGTGACGGGGAGCGGGCGTTGGACCTGCTCGAGCGTGCGGTCGATCTGGGCTGGTCGCGCGCCGAGTGGCTGAAGGCCGACCCGGATTTCGCGTCCGTGCACGGCAACCCGCGCTATGAGGCTCTCCTCAAGCGCCTCGGCGGCTGACCAAAAGGGTCTTCACGTAGAGCCTTTACACGAGCCCGTAAGTCGGCTAAATTTCAAGGCTTACGAGGATTCAAAGACACCAGCGCGCACTGGCGCGCGGAGAGCACAGCATCAATGGCATTTCAGAAAACAGCTACCGTCGAAAAGTACCGTACTCACGGCACCGACACCGGTTCGGCACAGGTTCAGGTTGCGATTCTCACCGAGAACATCAACTACCTGACCGACCACTTCCGGGCTCACGCGAAAGACCATCACAGTCGTCGCGGATTGCTCAAGATGGTCGGAAGACGTCGCCGTCTGCTGGACTACCTCAAGCGGACCGACCTCGAGAGCTATCGCAAGATCATCGCTGATCTTGGACTCCGTTACTAAGCTGATGATCTGATTGTCCACGCGCGGGAGCACAGTGCTGCCCGCGCGTTTTGTGTTCTCTACAAATAATGAAGGAAAGAAATGCAACGCATTGAACGCGATTTCGCGGGTAGGAAGCTCGTCATCGAGACGGGCCGCATGGCAAAGCAGGCTTCGGGCTCTGCAGTAGTTCAGTACGGCGAGACGATGGTTCTCGCAGCAGTGACGGTCAGCGACACCGAAAGCTCGCTCCCGTTCTTCCCACTTCTCGTCGAGTACCGTGACAAGGCTTACGCCGCCGGAAAAATTCCCGGCGGATTCATCAAGCGTGAAGGCCGTCCGCACGACTCCGAGATCCTCAAGGCCAGAATCATCGATCGCTCCATCCGGCCGCTGTTCCCCGATGGATTCAAGAACGAGGTTCAGGTCTTCATCTACGTTATCTCCGCCGATCAGCAGAACGACGCCGATGTCATCGCGTTGCTTGCTGCATCGTACGCGATTAACAGCTCGAAAATCCCGTTCATGGGACCCATCGCCGGTGTTCGCGTCGGACGCGTGCAGGAGAACTGGATTCTCAATCCGACCTTCCAGCAGCTCCCGTACAGCGACATGGACATCGTCGTTGCCGGCTCGAACGACTCGATCATGATGGTCGAGGGTGGCGCGATTGAAGTTCCCGAGGCAGACATCCTCGAGGCCATCACCGTAGCGCACGGCGGCATCAAGGAGCTGATCGCGATTCAGGAAGAGATGCTCGCGAAGGGTCGCACCGAGAAGATGGCGTGGAGCAAGACTTCAGCGCCCGACGCGCTCGAGACGCGCGTGAAGGCCCTCGGCGAGGGTCCGATTGAGGCGGCAATCAACCAGGCCGACAAGCACACGCGCATCCAGTCAGTTGAGCGGGCAAAGAAGGACGTTGCCAAGCAGCTGATCGACGAATTCCCCGAGAACAGCAAGGACATCGCCGCTCTCGTCGAAGACATCGAATACAACACGCTTCGCTCACAGGTGCTCGACACCGGCAAGCGCGTTGATGGACGCGGTCCAAAGGACGTTCGTCCGATCAGCATCGACACGCAGGTTCTTCCTCGCGCGCACGGCTCCGCGCTGTTCACGCGCGGTCAGACGCAGGCTCTCGTTGCTGTGACACTCGGCACCGCGAACGACGTGCAGCGCCTCGACAGCATCGATGAAGCGGGCGAGTCGACGAAGTCGTTCATGCTCCATTACAACTTCCCGCCGTTCTCGACAGGCGAAGTTCGCCCGATGCGCGGCACCAGCCGTCGCGAGATCGGACACGGCAATCTCGCCGAGCGCGCGCTGCAGAGCGTGCTGCCGCCGTTCGAGGAGTTTCCGTACACGATTCGCATCGTGTCCGACATTCTCGAGTCGAATGGCTCGTCGTCAATGGCGTCGGTATGCGGAGGATCACTGGCATTGTTCGACGCCGGAGTTCCGATTCGCGGAGCAGTTGCCGGTGTCGCAATGGGTCTGATCAAGGAAGGCGAGAAGTACGCGATCCTCACCGACATTCTCGGCACCGAGGATCACCTCGGCGACATGGATTTCAAGGTCGCCGGAACCGAAAACGGTGTGACATCCATTCAGATGGACATCAAGGTTCAGGGCCTGGCCCTCGGCATCATGGATGAGGCGCTGGCGCAGGCGCGCGAGGGCCGTATGCACATTCTCAACGAGATGAAGAAGGGCCTGCCGGAGCCGCGCGCGGATCTGTCGGCCTTTGCACCGCGCATTGTGACGCTCAGCATCAGTCCCGAAAAGATCGGTGAGCTCATCGGTCCCAAGGGAAAGACGATTCGCGGCATTCAGGAAGAGACCGGCGCCGAGATTACGGTCGACGATGCAGGTCTCGTGACGATCGCGGCGGTTGGCGGCGAAGCCATGGAGCGCGCTCGGCAGATGATTCAGGCGCTTACCGCGGAGCCCGTCATCGGCGAGACGTACGAGGGCACGGTCAAGAGCACCACCGCGTTCGGCGCATTTGTCGAGATCATGCCCGGCACCGAAGGACTGGTGCACATCTCTGAGCTGAAGCACGGCCGCACTGAGAAGACCGAGGACGTCGTGAAGAAGGGCGACCGTGTGAAGGTCAAGCTTCTGGAGCGCGACGAGCGCGGGCGTCTCAGACTCTCGATGAAGGCACTTCAGCCAAAGCCTGAAGGCGGGGCTTTCGGCGATAGCGGTGGCGACACCGGGAGCAGCGCAGGCGGCGGAAGTGGATCCCGTCCCGCGCGAGAGACGGAAGAAGGCGCCCAGGGCGGCGATGACAACTACGCGCCATCCGAAGGCGAGGCGACAGCGGCAGTCGGTCAACGTGAGGACCGCCCGCGGCGACCTCGCGGTGGGCGCTCTCCGCGAAGCGGCGGAGGTCGCGGGCGAGAGTGACCGTTGTAGCGACGGACGATGTAACACTTCGCCGCACCGTTTTGCCGAACGGCTTGACCGTACTCTCGGAGCATATGCCGGGAGTACGGTCTGTTGCATTGGGAGCATGGGTGCGCGCGGCCTCGCTGCACGAGAGCCCGGCAACGATGGGGCTCTCGCACCTGCTGGAACACATGGTGTTCAAGGGCACGGAGCGCCGGTCCGCGAAGGAGCTCGCCGTGGCGCTCGAGTCGGTTGGCGGATCGCTCGATGCGTACACGTCGCGCGAGCACACAGCCTACCAGGCACGGATGCTGGACGAGCACGTGACGATTGCAGCCGACGTTCTCGCCGATCTGATCTTCCGTCCGCTGCTGCGGCAATCGGACCTCGATCTCGAGCGCAAAGTAGTGCTGGAGGAGATCAGCACCGTCGAGGATACGCCCGACGATCTGGTGTTCGAGCTGCACGGCGCTCAGCTGTGGGGCGAGCACCCGTACGGATATCCGATCCTTGGAACGCGTCAGACAGTGAGCGCGTTCACGCCGGACGACCTGCGAGCTCTGCACAGTCGCGCTTACCATCCCGACCAGATGGTCGTCGCCGCTTCGGGCAACGTCGAGCACGACGAACTTGTCTCGATTCTCGAACGGACGGGATGGGCCGCGGTTCCTGCAGGTGGGCATTCGCGCTTACAGTCAATTACTGCGGCGCCGGTGCTTCCGACGACGAATCATTTCCAGCGGGATGGTGCCCAGACGCACATAGTGTTCGGCTCGGCGACAGTGCCGCACGGCGATCAACGCCGTTATGCGCTGGCGCTCGTCAGCACACTCCTCGGCGGCGGGATGAGCTCCCGGCTCTTCCAGCGAGTTCGCGAAGAGCTCGGGCTCGCGTATGCGATTTATACCTTCTCGTCGTTCCACCACGATGCCGGAGTTCACGGCGTGTACGTAGGAACGGCACCCGAGACGGCCGGGTTGGCGATCGATGCCATTCGCGACGAGCTCCGTCGCGTGGCGTCAGATGGGATTCCCGAAGATGAGCTGATCGCTGGCAAAAACCAGCTAAAGGGTCAGATTACACTCTCACTTGAAAGCGTCTCCTCGCGCATGTACCGCGCTGCTGGTGTGGAGCTTTATGACGAGGAGTTCCGTTCGCTGGACGAAGTTCTCTCATTGATTGAATCGATTGATAACGAGAGTGTGCTCGCAGTCTGCAGTGATTTCTTTGCACCGGAACGACAGACGGTGGTAAGTCTGGGTCCGGGTGACGCTCCGCATTCGGCCTGACCCACCATCGCCAACACATAACCATCCATGAAGATCGGCGTTCCAAAGGAAATCAAGACGAACGAGAATCGCATCGCGCTCGTTCCAGCCGGCGCGGAAGCTTTTGTCGCCGCCGGTCACGAGGTGATGATCCAGCAGGGCGCAGGCGAGGGAAGCGGATTTCCGGACGCGATTTATACGAGCGTTGGAGCGCGCATTGCGCGCGATGCGCCAACCGTGTGGCGCGAGTCGGACATGATAATGAAAGTGAAAGAGCCTATCCGTCGCGAGTGGCCGCGCATGCGTGAGGGGCAGACGATTTTCACCTATTTCCATTTCGCGGCGGACGAAACGCTCACGCGCGCTCATATAGATAGCGGCGCTACCTGCATCGCTTACGAAACAGTCGAGCTAGCAAACAGAGAGCTGCCGTTGCTCACGCCAATGTCTGAAGTCGCCGGGCGAATGGCCGTTCAGGAAGGCGCGAAATATCTCGAGCGGCTTTACGGCGGACGAGGAGTTCTACTCGGAGGCGTGCCGGGGGTTGCTCCCGCAAAAGTCGTGGTTCTCGGCGGCGGGGTTGTCGGGATAAACGCGGCGAAAATGGCTGCCGGCCTTGGCGCCAAGGTGACCGTGCTCGACCTTTCGCTCGAGCGTCTCCGCTACCTGTCGGATGTGATGCCCGCGAACGTCACACTGATCTATTCCAATCGTCATAACATACTGGAGCAGATCTCGACGGCGGACCTCGTCGTCGGCGCGGTGCTGATTCCCGGCGCCGTTGCTCCACGACTGATTCGCCGTGAGGATCTCAAGACAATGCAGCCGGGAGCCGTGATAGTCGACGTGGCGATCGATCAGGGCGGATGTGTCGAGACAATCCATGCCACGACTCACGAGAACCCGACGTACGAGGTGGATGGAATCATCCACTATGGTGTGGCGAACATGCCCGGCGGCGTGCCGCGCACATCGACGCTTGCTCTCACGAATGCGACGTTCCCGTATGCGATGAAGCTTGCCAATCTCGGTTGGCAGCAGGCCCTTCGTGAAAGCGCGCCACTGCGCAAGGGCCTGAACATCGTTGACGGCCAGGTGGTGTACCCGGCGGTTGCAGAGGCATTCGGTTTGCCTCTGAAGAACGTCGATTCATATTTGACCTGAGACTAAATGCGCTGGCCCTTCTTCAAGGCGGGATCGCTCTTTCCCGCGAACGCGATCGCCGTCGACCTCGGCACCGCCAACACTCTGATCTACGTGAAGGGCGAGGGCATCGTTCTCAACGAGCCGTCGGTCGTCGCGCTCGACCGCGAGACAAAGAAGATCAAAGGCGTAGGCCTCGAAGCGAAGCGCATGCTCGGGCGAACTCCGGAAGGCGTGATTGCCGTCCGCCCGATGAAGGATGGCGTCATCGCCGACTTCGACGTCACCGAGAAGATGCTCCGGTATTTTCTCGCGCTCATCATCGAGAATCACTTCTTCAAGGTGAAGCCGCGCGTGATCGTGTGCGTGCCGTCTGGAATCACCGAGGTCGAGAAGCGCGCCGTGCGTGACTCTGCCCTGGGCGCGGGGGCCAAGGAAGTCTTCATGGTCGCTGAGCCCATGGCTGCCGCGATCGGCGTCGGCCTTCCAGTGGAGACCCCCACCGGAAATATGGTTATCGACATTGGCGGCGGAACAACAGAAATTGCTGTCATCGCGCTGTCCGGAATCGTCAGCGACACTTCGATCCGCACCGGCGGCGACGAGATCGATATGGCGATCCTTCAGTCAATGCGAAAGAACTACAACCTTCTCATCGGAGAGTCCACGGCCGAGCAGGTGAAGATCCAGATTGGGTCGGCCTATCCGGTGGGCGAGGAACGTGAGATGGAGGTGCGTGGTAGAGACCTGGTATCGGGAATTCCGAAGAGCGTCAGGATACATTCCGCTGAGATTCGTGATGCGGTACAGGAGCCGATTCAGCAGATTGTCGGCGCTGTGCGGCGCGCGCTTGAAATAACACCGCCCGAGCTGGCGGCGGACATTGTCGACAGAGGCATCGTAATGACGGGTGGGGGAGCGTTGATCCGCGGGTTGGATGTTCTTTTGCAACAGGAGACAGGTCTTCCGATTCACGTCGACGAGGACCCGCTGACTTGTGTCGTCCGCGGCACCGGTCGCATTCTCGACGACGAGGAAAAATACTGGTCTGTACTAGCAACCTGAGGTTGCAGTGGCACGCGCGATACGAAGCAGCAACAGAATTGATCTGATAGTGCTCGGAACCTGCGCCCTCCTGGCGCTGGTAGCGCGCGGTCTTCCGCCGAATATGCGCGATCCGGTGGCGACTTCGATGCGCCGGACATTCCTTGCGCCGCTCGTCATGCTTCAGGAGCGGGCCGAGGCAAGCCGCCGCTCGCTGCTGCTCGACGAGCAGCGTACCGCGGTTCGAGACAGCGTAACCCTCCGCGCCATGGCTGTGAAGAGCCTCGAGGACGAGAACGAGCGCCTCCGTCAGCTCATCGGGCTCGGCTCACGTCTCAAATGGGGATTTGTCCCCGCTGAAGCGATTCATGCCCGCGGTCTGCGCGACGTGACGACCATGACGATGACTGCCGGATCCCTCGCCGGCGTCCGGCGTTTGAGTCCCGTCATCTCGCCGGAAGGCGTGGTGGGAATGGTCACCGACGTCGATCCGACCATGAGCCAGGCGATGATCTGGACGCATCCCGATTTCCGCGTCAGCGCGATGTCCGAGGATGGGGCCGCCTTCGGAATAGTGCAGGCACATTCAGCGAGCGCGACAACCGGTTATCTGATGGAGCTGCGCGGAATCCCGTTCCGCACGGCGCTCAAACCGGGAACGCTCATAGTCAGCTCGGGACTCGGCGGCGTTTGGCCCCGCGGCATTCCAATCGGCCGCGTCATCGAGGAAGTAAAGACGTCGGAGGGCTGGGCCCGCACCTATTTGATCAAGCCTGCTGTCGCGCCGGCCGACGTCGGCGCGATCATGATCCTGCGCATCGAGCGGGCGACGAAGGAATTCGACAACGTCTGGAGCAGTGTAACGGCGGCAAACGAGGCTGCGAACCGAATCGTTCAGGCGGGCGATTCGGCGGCAAAGAGTGCTGCGTTGGCCGAGGCGGCCGCGCGCCGCGCTGCGCTGGACACGACGGTGAGAGATACAACCGCCGGCGGTCAGATTCCGGGTGGTCTTCCGCCGGAGCTCAGGCCTGACACCCTGAGAGCGCCGGCGGGCGGAGCAGTTCCTGATTCAGCAGCGCGCGCAGAGGCTGCGCGACGGGCTGCTGCAGCCAGGCGGTCAGCAGCGAGGCGCGACTCCGCCAGGCGTGATTCAGTGAGACGCGATTCCGTGCAGCGCGACTCGCTGGTGCGAAGTCCGACCAGGGGTAACTGATGACACTTGGCGGCACGGTGCGCGCTGTTGTAACGTTCGTGATACTGGTACTGCTGCACTACACTCTCCGCCCGCTGCTCGGGTGGCGCGCCCCGATGGATTTCCTGCTGCTCGCTTTGCTACTCGCTTCCATTCGCGTTCGTCCGGCGATCGCTGCACTGATCGGACTGGTGTTGGGGCTCGTCGCCGATTCACTGACTCCCGAATCGCTCGGCGCGGGCGCGATTGCAATGACAATCGTTGGCTACATCGCATCGTGGCTCAAGGCTGTGTTTTTCGCCGACAATCTCGTACTCAACGCATTCTTCTTTTTTCTCGGCAAATGGACGTTCGACGTCATCTACTTTGTGGTTGAGCGGCGCGTTGGCGGCATCGAGCTCGTGCAGCAGCTTCTTCTCTGGTCACCGTTGTCCGCGGCTGCGACAGCAATTGCCGGAGTGATCCTCCTGCTGATCATGCGACCAATGCTCGAGCCCGCACGCGCATGAGCTTTCATCCGAACGACATCGCGCGGCGAACCCAGCTGAGCTCGGTTGCATTGGCGGCGGGATTCATCCTGCTGCTCGGTGCTTTCTTCCGCACTCAGGTGCTCGATCATCGCAGCTATGTTCTTCAGTCGGAGGAGAATCGGCTTCGCCCGATTCCTCTCCCGGCGCCGCGCGGAATCATTTACGACCGGAACGGAAAGATCATCGCGGAGAATCTTCCCGCGTATTCCGTTTCTCTGATTGCGCCGAGCGAGGATTCGCTTCGCGCAACGATGAAAGTTTTGCAGCCGACGCTGCAGCTCACTGATGGAGATATCTCCGCCGCGATTCGGCGCTTCCGCCGGGCGCCAACACGGCCGACGGTTGTCCTGCCCGACGCATCGATCGACGTCATATCGGTGCTCGAGGAGCACCGGATCGACTACCCGCGGCTGATCATTCAGTCTGTTCCCAAGCGGTACTATCCCGACGGCCCACTCGTCGCATCGTTCGTCGGATATACGGGTGAAATAACGGAAGACGATCTGAACAAGCCGCAGTTCGCCGGCTACAAGCCCGGCCAGATTGTCGGCAAGGGAGGGCTCGAGAAACAATACGAGCCGATTCTGCACGGACGGGAAGGTGTGCGGTTCGACGAAGTGGATGCGCGTGGTAGACCTGTCCGCGGTGTTGGCCCGCGTCCCGACCTCGATCCGCAGGGCGCGCCAGCGATGAAGACAAACATCGACATGGACCTGCAGCGATATGCGTCCACGCTCTTCGGCGATTCCTTGATGGGCGGCGCGATCGCTCTCGAGCCCAAGACCGGAGGAGTCCTGGCACTCTACAGCCACCCGAGCTTCGATCCCAATCGGTTCACGGGCGGCATCCCTCCTGCCTACTGGAAGGAGCTGAACACCGACCCCCGGCGGCCGCTGTTCAACAAGGTGATCCAGGGGACGTATCCGCCGGCCTCGACCTGGAAGCTTGCTACTTCCGGCATCGGCCTGGAATTGGGTTTGGTGAAAATCGACACTCGCATGCCCATCGCGTGCTCGGGTGGCCTCCAGTACGGCCGCCGCTACTTCCGATGCTGGGAGAAGCGCGGGCACGGCAGCCTGAACCTGGCCGGCGCAATCACGAATTCGTGCGACGTGTACTTCTACCAGCTGGGACTCAGAATTGGACTGGCCCGGCTCGTCGCTGGGGGAGTAGACCTCGGGTTCCGCGAGCGTTCGGGAATTGACCTTCCAAACGAATACAAGCCAAGGTTTCCGTCGAAGGACGTGAAAGCCTACTACGACAGGTTGTTCGGCCGAAACTGGAGCAATTCGGAGACGCTCAACCTCGCTATCGGTCAAGGCGCGAACTCACAGACTGTCGTCAACATGGCGAAGTTCTATACCAGCCTGGCGTCCGACGGTGCTACGTCCAGGCCTTACCTTGTGGCTCGCCAGCCGGAGCGGACTCAGATAATGAAGCTCTCGCCCGAGCAGATGGCGGGATTGCGCAGGGCAATGGCGGGAGTTGTATCAGCCGGTGGCACAGCGGCTTCCGCGAACATCAAGGGTGTGACCCTCGCCGGCAAAACGGGCACCGCTCAAAACACCGAGAGACCAGACGAGGATCACGCGTGGTTCGTTGGATTCGCTCCAGCGGAGGACCCGAAGATAGTTGTCGCCGTGTTCCTCGAGTTTGGGGAGCACGGTTATTACGCGGCGCGCGTTGCTTCGAAGATCATCAGTTACTACCTCAAGGTGGATGTGAAACCGGAGCTGGTAGAAGCCGGCGGCTGAGTGATGCGCCGCATTGTGGCGGATTATCCGCTCGTCATAACAGCTCTTCTGCTCTCCCTGTTCGGTGTGGCCATGGTGTATTCCGCCGGCCAGACTGATACACCCACTGCGGTCATGCGCGTCTACCGATCGCAGATACTCTGGCTCGTGGTCGGCATGCTCGGTGCTTACGGCATCAGCCGATCGTCGGTCCGCTTCATCGAGTGGGTAACGGTTCCGGCATACTGGCTTTCGATTGTCTTGCTTGGGTTGACCCTTGTGATCGGCTCCGGAGCGGGCACGGCAGCGAGCACGAAGAGCTGGCTCGCGATTGGCGGAGTGCGAATCGGTCAGCCTTCAGAGCTTGCCAAGCTCACGGTTGTCCTGATGCTCGCGAGAGTCCTCGCTCTGAGGCGCGAGCCGCCGAAATCCATTCTCGATTTGTGGAGACCGGCGCTCATCGTCGCGATTCCGTGGCTGATCATCATGCTTCAGCCGGACCTCGGCACGGGCATTGTTTTCATTGGAATCTTTTTCGGCATGCTGTACTGGTCCGGAGTTGCGTGGCCGCTCCTGCTTCTGCTGGCAAGTCCAGTCGTCAGTCTGATACTCTCGTTCAGCACCGGCCTCTGGGGCGCGTGGTTCCTCGTACTTCTCGCCCTCGTGCTCTACTACAGGCCGTACCTCGTCGAGGGAATTGTGCTGATGGTCGCGAACATCGCGACGGGTGTCATCGCTCCGATTCTCTGGGAGAAGCTCGCGCCCTACCAGCAAAACCGCTTGAGGGTGTTCATCGA
The DNA here is from genome assembly GCA_039927215.1 of Gemmatimonadaceae bacterium. Lineage (GTDB taxonomy): Bacteria > Gemmatimonadota > Gemmatimonadetes > Gemmatimonadales > Gemmatimonadaceae > UBA4720. The sequence goes on along the minus strand of JBDSVO010000170.1, from coordinate 4,706 downwards.
TCCTTCTGCCGACCCGCGCGCTTCCGGCTACCACGTCATCCAGTCGAAGATCGCCATTGGATCGGGAGGCCTGTTCGGCAAGGGCTTCACACTCGGCACGCAGAAACGACTGGCGTTCCTTCCGGAACAACACACCGACTTCATTTTTGCCGTTGTCGGAGAGGAGATGGGATTCATCGGCGTCACGATCGTGCTGACGCTTTTCCTCGTTCTGTTCCTCCGCCTAACGCAGATCGCAGGTCGCGCGAACGATTCATTCAGCTCACTCGTTGGGTTCGGCTTGATGGCGAGCTGGTTCGTCCACGTGCTCGTAAACGTCGGCATGACGCTGAACCTCATGCCGATAACGGGCATCCCGCTCCCGTTCTTCAGTTATGGGGGATCGTTCATGCTCGCCAGCTGGCTTGCCGTTGGGATACTTATGCGGATCTCTGGCGAAGGGCGCGGCAAGGCCGCCTTCAAGAAAAGCTAAGCTTACCTTAACTGAACAACTACCAAAGCGAAGAGCGTTCAGAACGGAAAGCGTCGAGTGGTCGAGCTGCCTACGACAATGACTCATCCTGCGGGCGTGACTTCTTATCCTGCGTTTCCTTTTCCGCTTTCCGCTCGTTGATACGATCCAGCAAGCCGTAAAGCATCTTACGCACTTCGATCGTTTGCGCGGTTAACTTCGCATAGTGCTTTGTCGGAATGGCTTTGAGGTCGTGCGCAACGAGTAAATGATACTCGAGCTCACTTGCCGAGTTAACGGAGCTTCGAAGGTAGCGCGCGAACTCGGCCTCACTGGCTTTTCCTCTTCCTTCAACAATGTTTGCGCCGATCGACATCGCGGCGCGGCTCATCTGATTTCGCAGGGATGAATGCCTTCGTGGGCGTATCTTCGCTGCGATATGATCTGTATTGAGCGCTAGGGCGTGAGCTTTACGCCAAACATGCAGTTTCTTGAAATCCGCCATGCATTGACAATGGCCAACACCGCGCGAGAACTGTCATCGTTCGATTCCGCGGGTGATGGTCGCAACGCCCGTCTCGCGATGAGGGGAGTCATTGTTGCGGGCAGCTCCAAGCTGGACGCAGTAGGCCCTGGACGCCCTTCGCTATAGCAGTTGTTCAGTTAACCGTTCCCCCAAAAAAAACAAGCGTAGCTAATTTGGAATCGCTTGCTTGCTCGCCCCCCCGCAATCACATTTGAGCGAATGGCTTGGTTTCGCAAAGAAAAGAAGACCCGGCAGCCTCGGCGAGAGAAGCATGAGATCCCGCCCGACGCCTGGGACAAGTGCGAGAAATGCGGGCACACCGACCTCACTGAGAAGTTCGAGCGGAACCTGAACGTCTGCCCTAACTGCGACCACCACCGTCGCATCCGGGCCATCGAGTACGTGAATATTCTGCTCGATGAGGGTACCTCCGAAGAAACCGAAACCGAGATCCGCTCGACAGATCCGCTCGGGTTTCCCGAGTACCCGCAGCGACTCGACAAGGCCGTGACGAAGTCCGGGGACGGCGACGCGATCCTCACATTTACCGGACAGCTGCTCGAGCTGCCCGTTTGCCTTGGCGTCATGGACTTCGCCTTCATGGGCGGGTCCATGGGCTCCGTTGTCGGCGAAAAAATCGCGCGGCTTGGTCAGAAAGCCCTTGAGAGAAAATTTTCGCTGATAATCGTTTCCGCTTCGGGCGGTGCGCGCATGCAGGAGGGTGTCCTTTCGCTGATGCAGATGGCGAAGGCCGCGGCGATGCTGTCGCAGCTCGCTGAGCGGCGCATACCATTTGTATCGATTCTCACGAATCCGACGACAGGCGGAGTCAGTGCGAGCTACGCGATGCTTGGCGATGCGATTCTAGCCGAGCCGGGCGCAGTTATCGGTTTTGCGGGTCCGCGCGTCATCAAGCAAACGATCGGGCAGGACTTGCCCGAGGGATTCCAGACGTCGGAATTTCTTCTCGAGCACGGAATGGTCGACGCGGTTGTTCCGCGCAAGGAGCTCAAGCATACTGTCGGTCAGCTCCTGCGTCACATGAGTGGCAAGCCCGCCGCCACGGGGTGGACAGCGGCCTGACGAGCTACCGAAGCGCGCTCGACAAACTCTTCGCGCGCACCGGCAGCACAGCCAAGTTCGGCCTGGATCGGACGCAAGCGTTCCTCGCGCTGCTCGGCAATCCACACCACCGGCTTCGCGCGTTTCACATTGCCGGAACCAATGGGAAGGGAAGCGTTGTTGCGATGCTCGACGCGCTGTTGCGCGCCAAAGGAATGAGCGTCGGGCGCTACACGTCGCCACACCTGGTGGACTTTCGCGAGCGTATCGTCGTCGATGATCAACAGATCACCGAGCAGGAAGTTCTGGACTTCATTCAGCGGTGGCAGCCTGATTTCGAGCGACTCGGAGCTACGTTCTTCGAGATCACGACTGCGCTCGCATTCGAGCACTTTGCGTCACGGAATGTTGATGTCGCGCTTATCGAAACTGGACTTGGGGGGCGCCTCGATTCGACTAATGTGATCACGCCAATCGTCGCGGGAGTTACGTCGATCGGGATGGATCACGTCGAGTACCTCGGCCATTCCATAGCGGGGATCGCGGCCGAGAAGGCGGGAATCTTCAAGCACGGCGTGCCGGCCGTGTTCGGTCCCGTAACCGACGTGGCGCGTGACTCGCTGGTTGCGGTTGCGCGCAGCGCAGGCGCGTCGCCGGTAATCGAGTCTGGCGAGAGTTACCGCCTGCAGAATGTTCGCGTCGAGTGGGCCGGGACGACGTTCGACGTCGATCACGATGGTGAATCGGCAACCGTCACTACCGGACTAGTCGGAGAATACCAGGCTGTGAACACGTCTACGGCGCTCGCGATGCTCGACGCTGCAGGTGACCCGTACCGGACGAGTCTCGCGGACGCAGCGCGCTCGCTCCCTGGAGTGAGACTGCCAGGCAGATTCGAGAGAGTCGGCAAATTTGTTCTGGATGTCGCGCACAACCCTGACGGAATGCGAGCGCTCGTTTCAACACTGGATTCCGTCGAGCCGCCGCGCCCGATGATTGCTGTCCTCGCCATTCTTCGCGACAAGGATTGGAGGGAGATGATGCGATCACTCTGCCCCCAGGTGGACTCGGTCATTCTGACCACACCTGCAAGCGCTCCAGCAGATCGCGTATGGGATGCAAATGAAGCGCTGATGTTCGGAAAGGAAAACGACTGGCCGGTGACATTGATTCCAGACGTTGCGCAGGCAGTGGAACACGCGGCCAATGAGGCGGCCACGGTAGTCGTCACGGGGTCGTTTCACACGGTTGGCGATGCGACGGCGAGCGGCGCACTGAGGTGAATCAACTCCGCGAGTGTGCTTGCCGCACTCTCCAGAATCCATAGCTTTCCCGGATGGCGCAGCGGGCGTTACCGGGTTTTCGCGATTTCTACCCCGAGCAGCTGGCGGAGCGCGCTTATATCATGAGCGTCTGGCGGCAGGTGATGCGCCGCTACGCTTTCCTCGAGTACGACGGGCCTCCGCTTGAGTCTCTCGACATGTATCGCAAGAAGAGCGGCGACGAGCTCGTCGCACAGCTTTATTCGTTCACCGACAAGGGTGATCGTGAAGTCGCGCTGCGGCCTGAGATGACGCCCACGCTGGCGCGAATGGTCGCCGCTCGCGCTAACGCACTTCGCAAGCCGGTGCGGTGGTTCTCGACTCCACAGCTCTTTCGTTACGAGCGGCAGCAAAAGGGCCGTCTGCGCGAACACTTCCAGCTCAATGCTGACATTGTTGGCGAGCCGGGGATCGCAGCGGACGCCGAGCTGCTCGCGGCAGCGCTCGACGTCATGCGCACGTTCGGGCTCACGTCGGCCGACGTCGTGGCGCGAGTTTCAGACCGGCGTCTGCTTCAGTCGTTGCTGCTGAACGAGGGAATCTCTGAGGACAATCTTCCAGCTCTGTACGCCGTGATCGATAAATACGAGCGAGGCGGCGGCGCAGGGCCGCGAGCCAGGCTCGAGGCTGTCGTCGGAAATAGCGCGCTGGCAGACAGCGTCGATGCGATTCTCGCGTGCAGGGATGTTGCGTCGTTGATCAAACGCTACGGCGACCTCGCGGGCACCGCTGAGCACATCGAGCGCATGCGACAGTACATCATCTGTGTCGCGGACCTCGGATTCGGCGAATGGGTGCAGCTCGACCTCACGATTGTCCGCGGGCTCGCGTATTACACCGGGACAGTGTTCGAGCTATTCGATACTGCCGGCGAAATGCGCGCCATCTGCGGTGGCGGAAGATACGACACCTTGCTCGAGACATTGGGTGGCGTTGACCTGCCGGCGCTCGGTTTTGGAATGGGCGATGTCGTGCTCGGCGATCTGTTACGATCGAGGAATCTGATTCGCTCGACGTTTCCTGAGCTCGATTTCTGGGTCGCCGCGGATGACGAGTCGCTCATCGAGGATGTGATGAGAATCGTGGGCGAGCTTCGCCGCCGGGGCCGGAGCGTCGAGTTCGCGCTCCACCCGCAGCAATTGGCACGACAGCTCAAGGCTGCCAGAGCGGCGCGGGCGAGAAGTGTGATCATCCTGAAGCGGGATCGTTACGCGTTGCGTGAAGTAACTGTACGCGATCTTGCGGCGGGAACTGAGCAAGCGCTCCACGTCGACGAGCTCCTTAGTACCTTGTAATCAGGCGTAAATGGCTGACGACAAGAAGCTCACGACACGCGCCGCTGATT
>JBDSVO010000169.1:0-2536 GCA_039927215.1 Gemmatimonadaceae bacterium | reverse complement strand
TCGCGCTTCCGTCCGCGAAGGTATAAGTCTTGACGACTTTTCCGCCCTGTTCGACGTATAGAATCTTGTCCGACAAATCCGCCTTTAGTCGAATCGCTGCCGGCTGCTGGGCGCCCGCGTCCCGCGGCGTCAAATACTCGGCGCGAGCCGCATTTATCAGAACCCCGGCGACGGGGAGAAGAAGGACTACGATTATCTTACGCTTATTGCCCAGCAATCCGAGCTCCATGGTTATTAGCGTTCAATGGATTGCTTGAACGCAAAGGACGTTCCACATTTGTTTAAGCATGGCCGCGCATGACAGCGAATCCGGACGGTAAATGACTGAATCGTCGGGTTACCCAGAGGACGAATTCGTCCCTAAACGGCCGACTGGCGAGGAAACGCTTCTATCCACGAGCGGAACCATCGCCGTCGTCGACCTGTTGAGAGTTATCGCCGCCGAGCGGCGCGACCGCCAATATCTTGCTACACGAGCGGCCGAGATACTCTGCCGCATTGGTCCGTACCGGTGGGTCGGGATCTATGATATCGGACCCGAAGACGCGCACGTCTTCGCATGGAGTGGAAAAATCGGACCTCCCGCCTTCGTGAGGTTCCCAAAGACTGCAGGCCTCACCGGTCAGGCGGTCAAAACCAACAAGACTGTCGTCGTGAACGACGTGTCAAAAAGCGATACCTACCTCACGGCGTTTGCGGGGACACACTCGGAGATAATCGTCCCTATCCTGGATCCGACGCAATCACACGTCATCGGCACAATCGACGTTGAGAGTGACCGGCTCAACGCCTTCCGACCGGCAGACCAGAAAGTGCTCGAGCAGTGCGCGCTGGCGCTCGCTTCACTTTGGAAGTGACCCATAGCACAGGACAGGAATTCCTCGAGCGCTCCCGCTACTATCTCGCTGAAGAGTATCCGGTAAAAATTCGGCGATGCGTCGCCGCACTTCCGGAAGGCGCCGTCTGGAAGCGCGCCAACGAATCATCCAACAGTATCGGTAATCTGCTCCTCCATCTCGCTGGCAACGTAAGGCAGTGGATCGTTGGGGGCGTCGGCGGTTTACCAGTCACGCGTGACCGTCCCGCTGAATTTGCGGCCCGCGATGGACCCGACGCAGCGACACTGCTCGCGGGTCTCGAGTCTGCCGTTCGCGAAGCGGATGCCGTGATGGCTGGACTAACCGAGGCGGACCTCCTCGAGCCGCGCACGATTCAGGGCCGGGAGACCAACGTTCTCGCCGCGATCTATCACGTTGTCGAGCATTTCGGAATGCACACCGGTCAGATCGTCCTGATGACCAAAGCCAGTGTGCCCGGGGCGATACGCTTTTACGATGACTCCGTCGGAAACGCGACTCCGACGTGGGGCGGCAAAGAAGGAATGCGCTAATCCAGTCTACAGGTTGCAGCGGCCCGGCACATGCTGCACTATCTGCGACGACAACTCCACCATTCTAGCCAAGCGCCACGATGAGACTCTCTTCCATGCGGCACGCCGCGATTGTGATCTCCGTCGCAGCATGTGCCACCGCTTCGTCAACCCCGTCCGGCATGTCCACTTCGACCGGATCGTCGTCGGGGATGTTTGTCACGACACTCGGCAATGACACGGTTGCCGTCGAACGATTCACCCGAACAGGAAATAAGCTGGAAGGTGACTATCTCTCGCGGTTCCAGGGCGCGCGGCTGGTTCACTACGTAGCTGATCTCGCGTCCGATGGTCGAATACGATCGGTTGCGTACACCGAGACACGCTACGGTCCAAACGCGCCGCCGGTGATGCTGACGACAACAACAATCAGCGACGGAACTGCGACCGTTGCTGTGTCACGCGGAGGCGTTGCGGATACCGCGCGAAGCGGCAATCGAACTTTCTCCGGACTCGCAGTCGGCCGTTTCCCCGGAGTACCGGCTTCCGCGGGCATCTATGAGCAGATGCTGATTGCCGCCCATCCCGCCGCGGGGGACTCGGCAGTAGTGGTTCTTCTCTCACCAGGCAATCAGCCGGCCCCGTCTACATCGATCATCAGGACTGCGAATGGATACACGTATCGCAGCACGTTTTTCGGCGGCTGGACAGAACAGGTCGTCACTGATCCGAGTGGCCGAGTGATTTCGGTGGATGCGACTGCAGGCACCACGGTTGGAACCGTCACGCGACGAGTCAACAGCCTCGAATTCGATCGTCTGCAGCAGGCATGGTCGAGCCTCGCGGCATCGCGCGGAATTCAGGCCCAAGCTTCACCACCCGACACAGTTCGCGCGACAGTCGGCGCTGCGAATATCGAGATTGCCTACAGCCGTCCCTTCCGTCGAGGGCGGACGATTTTCGGCAGCAGTGTCGTGCCATGGGACCGTGTGTGGCGCACCGGCGCGAATGCAGCCACGCAGATCACGACGAGCCGTGACCTGATGTTCGGCAGCACACATTTGCCGGCCGGAAAGTACACTCTGTGGACGCTGCCGTCGGCAAACGGAGCGAAGCTGATCATCAATAGTCAGACGGGCCAGTGGGGAACCGACTACGACGCAAAGC
>JBDSVO010000168.1:0-5746 GCA_039927215.1 Gemmatimonadaceae bacterium | reverse complement strand
TCGAGTAGTCTTTTGAGAGAGGTGCGGCAGCGGGCGCAGACGCAGCAACCGTTCTTTTCCCTGCGGGAGTTCTTCTTGTGATATGCGCGCGGGCGGTGGTGTACGCTTCGCCCGTCTTCTTCATGCGCGTGCGCACGAGGCGCTTCAAGTCTTTATCGCGAGTCATCGTGAAATCTCCTTTGGATACACCACGGGCGACTCCCCAGCAGCGCGCCATGGTGACGCAAAGGACTGACGATGCTCATCCGGGAGTGTGCCCCCCTTTGCCTCGCGCAGGACTCCGGCTGGGGCGGGGTCTAGAGAGGTTGGGCGTGGATTGCCGCCACAAAAACGATGTTGGGTTTCCAGGCTGGTGTCAAGGCAATACGTCGATCCGTACACGGTTTTCTAGTTTTTTCACTACGCACCTGCACCTCACCTGGTCAGCCTCCTTGGTTCCGCAGTCGAACAAGGAATACCCGTCGTTGTTGTTGGTCTTGTTCGTCTCCCAAGCCGTGCGCGCTGCAGAATAGATTGGGCTTTCGGAACGCGACGAAAGGACAGCGTGGATTGAGCATTTATGAAAGTTTCATTGATGCCCCTTTAGATTTCCGGCACTCCTCGCACGGGCGCAACATGGCAGAGCAATGGGTACCTCTTCTCACAATAGTCGGGACGCTGCTGCTCGTCCTGACGAGCGCGCTCAATTTTTCGGTCTTCCTCAGGCAGCTCAAGGCGTCGAGAGCCCAGCTCGATACTTCGCGCCGCCAACTGGAGAGTGCGCGCCAGGGCCCGGAGATTCTGCTCGTTCAGCGCGCGATGTCGGAGACATCCGATCATCTGAAGATCCTGATCGAGAAGCCGTATCTGCGTCCGTATTTTTACGACAACAAAGCATGGACGCCGGCCGACACAGTAAGTGTCGACGAAGTGCAATTGATGGCTGAGCTGATCCTCAACAATTTTGCGTCGGCCATCATTCATTCTGCCGCGTTTCCGCAGTACCCGGTGCGCAGTGTCGAGCAGACAATCCGTTTCCATCTCCGGCAGAGTCCGGCGATGCGCGAGTTCATGATGGACGGTTTTGAGCACTATCAGCTCGCCGGTTTGGCGCTGCTATATCTCAAGAATGAATCGAAGGCGGAGACTGAAAGGGACCTGGTAGCCCTGATTGCAGCGGCCGCCAACGATCTCCGCGAGCGCGCTCGGCGCGAGCGCCTTCTCCAGTATGTAAGATCTACGGCGGAAACGGACATAATCGAGCTCGCGAAGCACAGCCTGACTGCGACAGGTGAGTATCCCGGAACGTCCATAAACAGTCTGCCGGCCGAAGCCCGGCACTAACCCCTGCCTGACCAAATGCGCCTCAAGCAACGCGACCTTTACCAGCAGCTCCGCGCCGAAGCAATTGAAACACGAGACCGAATTGCGTCGATGGTACGGCCGCTCGATCTATCGAAGATCAATGAGCATCCCGAGCCGAACGGCTGGAGTGTTGGCCAGGTTCTCGAGCACCTGTACGTGGCTGACGAGAGATATGAAGCACCCCTGGCACACCTCCTGGCCACCGCCCGCAGGGATGCGGCTGCGCCGGAGCGAGAATGGAAACCTTCATTCATCGGTGGGATGATTGCCGGCTCGTTGCTCAAGCCGAAGCCGCTCAAGTCTCCGAGGGTATTTCGGCCGGGACCCACTCCGCGCGACGGCGTGGTCGAAGCGCTGATTTCCCGCGAGATGAACTTCGTGGCGGCGATGGATGAAGCTCGGCAGCACGATTGGAGGGCGTTGCGGATAAATTCTCCCGCGCTATGGTCATGGGCTCCGAAGATGAACCTGGGCGACGGTTTCCGCATTCACATCGTGCATCTCACGAGGCATTCGCATCAGATCGAGCGACTCGTCGGAAAACTCTGATGCAAATAATCGCACGAATTCCTGAACGACTCCTGCGCTCGATCGTCTTTTGTTGCGCGCTGGTCTGCCTCTCGACGACGTCCGCCGCTCAGCCACCCGTGACCCGTGTGCTGGTGGTGGTCGCCCACCCTGACGACGACACTGATTTTGCGGGTGCTGTTTACAAGCTCACGCACGTCCTCGGCGGCAAGGTCGATCTCTGCGTCATCACCAACGGTGAAGGCGGTTACCGCTATGCAACGCTCGCCGAGCCGATCTACGGGCTGAAGCTCACGAAAGAATCCGTAGGTCGTAAAGCGCTTCCGGCAATCCGTAAGAAGGAATCGCGCGCCGGGGGCGCCATCGTTGGCATCCGCAATTATTTCTTTCTCGACCAGCTGGACAAGGCGTACACCGAGAACGTGCACGAAGTGCTCGAAAAACAGTGGGACACAGCGTTTGTCAGGCGGCGGCTAGCCGCGATTCTCGAGAAGGGACATTACGACTTCGTCTTTATAGCCGAGCCGCCGAAAACAACTCACGGTGCACACCAGGCTGCGTCGCTGATGGCGTTGGCGGCTGTAGCGGCAGTGCCGGCGCAGCGCCGCCCGGTTATTCTCGCGGGGAGTACCTACAAGAGAGGCGACCCTCCGCCTGCGTATGTCGGTCGAGACGATTATCCAGTAGCCCGCACACGGCCGATTGATGCTCCACTTGAATTCGATCTCACGCAACCGTTCGGGTTTCAGGACCGGCTCGACTATCGGATTGTCGCGAACTGGCTTGTCGCCGAGCACAAATCGCAGGGCGTAATGCAGCTCTATCTGAATGCGTTCGATACCGAGCGGTATACTCCATTTGCGATTGACGATGACGCCGCGGTGTCTCGCGCAAAGGCGCTGTTCGCCCGGCTTGGCGATCGAACGTTGAAGCCAGGAAGCTAGGCCGGGCGACCTTCTCGCGTGCCCGCGGAGCTACTTGAATCTCAGCGCCTTACAAATTTCAGGTGGGTCACTCCGGGCGCGGCGACAGTGCGAGTGAGCTCGAGCCCGTGAAGGTCGGTGCCCACGCCGTCAAACAGTCGCTCACCTGCGCCGAGGAGAACTGGCACGAAACTCAAGTCCATCTCGTCGACGAGTCCCGCATTGAGATATTCCTGCGCGGCACGCGCACCGCCCGCGAGCGAAACGTCATTCCCGTTCGCGGCTCGTCGCGCCTGCTCCAGCGCAGACTCTACCCCAGCGGTAACGAACGTGAATGTCGTGCCACCCTCGAGGGCCAGCGGCTCGCGTGCGTGATGAGTGAGCACGAACACGGGGTGATGGAACGGTGGGTTGTCTCCCCACCAACCCTTCCACGGGTTCGCGGAATCCCACCCGCCCGGATGCCCGCCGAACATGTTGCGTCCCATAATGGTTGCCCCGATGTTCGCGAGTGTATCCTGAACGACAGCAGTGCTTTCGTTGACCTCACCGCCTTCCTCGCCATGCATGGCCCGCCATGCGGCGAGTGGAAAGGCCCATTCGTGAAGGCGCATTCCGCCGATGCCGAGCGGATTGTCGACACTTTGGTTGGGACCGGCGACGAACCCGTCGAGCGACATCGAGAGTTTCAGGCGCAACCTGGACATATCTTCGCGTGGTTTCGGGTTAGGGGGCGTTACGGCGCGACTGCGTTCGCGTGCAATTGCCGCTCCCGTCCAATCCGGAGTGCTCGCATCGCAATCACGATGATGCACGGGAAGTTGCACGCTTTACCATGAGAGTATATCATGAATACATGACAGATACTCATGACAACCAGCGGAAACGCGTCAGCGAGCCCGTCCAGGTATATCTCGATCGCGGGCAGCGCCGGCGGCTCGACCAGCTGGCGGCCGAACTGGGACTCAGCAAGTCCGACGTTGTGCGTCGCGGGCTCGAGGCGCTGGAGCGTCAGATGGCCGATCCGGCCGAGCATCCTGCGCTCAGGATCATCGGCATTGCATCTCGCGGTACCATGAAGCCCGCGAGTTACGACATCGCGGTAGAGCATGACCGCTATCTCGCCGAGACCGAGCAGAAGTCGTGGAAGCCACCCTCGAGTCGCAAGCGTGGCAGTTGAGCTGTTCGTAGACACGAGCGCCTGGTATGTGCTTGCAATGTCCTCGGCGCCGCAGCACCAGAAGGTCTCGGAAACGCTGCGTCATCGCATTGAGCGCGGGGCACGGATCGTCACGACGAATCTCATCGTAGCCGAGACACACGCGTTACTGTTGCGCCGTGCCGGGAGCAAGGTCGCATTGACCTTTGTCCGCGAAGTAAGCCGCGCACCGAACATCGTGGTTGCGAGCTCGCAAGAATACGAAGAAAGTGCGGTGGCCGACTGGCTGGAGAAATTCGACGATCAGCTCTTCTCGTTCACGGATGCAGTCAGCTTTGCAGTGATGTCAGATCGCGGAGTGCGCGAGGTGTTGGCTCTGGACCACCATTTCGCGGTAGCCGGTTTTGTAGTTCTACCATAAGCGCCGCGTACCGTTCGTTAACGGCACCCACGGTATTCTGGCGCAAATCCTTCACCGCCTGTATCCTCAGGAGTCGCCTTCGTGGGTAGTCTCATGCATCGCTCTATAGCGCTGTCCCTTCCTTTCGTTGCCGTGCTCGTTGCCGGATGCTCGGATGCATCCAAAGGTCCTCTCGACCCGGCGGCACTGAACGCCAATGTCTCCCTTGGTCGTGCTGCATTCACGGAATCGTGCTCGACATGCCATGCGTCAGGCGATGGGTTCGACCTCAAGACATTCGGCTTCAGCGATACGACGATCATCCGGCGCGCCGTGATGCACGTGGATACGGCGACTGCCCGTAACATCGTCTCGTACATCCATAGCCTTGCAGCTCCGCGAAACGACGAAAACCTGCGCCTGTTTCAGCCAAAAGGCGCACCGCTCGCGGGAGACATAGAGTTTGCGAAAGCTCTTTTCGGCCGAGACGCGTGGCCGTCCGAGTTGACGTCGGCACAGCTCGCGGCGATCGACCCGCGGCGCGTTCAGATTGCGATCAAGCTACCGATCTGGTCGGACGAAGCGTCGAACACCGACTGGATGCCGGACTTCCCGTTGCCGGCCGGTGTCCTCGATTACTCGGGCGGCCTCGCCGCCGGTGCAATCGCGGGGTATCGGGCGGCACCGACCCGCGAAAATCTCCTCCGCGCGGTGAACGCTCTCAGAAAGGCTGATCGCGCGAACGCGAATGTCGCAGCGCCGTGTATTCTCGACGACACTTCGCGCGCAAAGTTCCGCGAATGCTTCGAGGTTCGACGCTGGACGTCGAGTCTGGTTGCGCTGCACATGCTGCGTTACGGAATGGACGCCGATCTCGGCGCTCAGGCTCACGATGTCTGGTGGGATGTTGGCGACGCCGCACGCCTGTCGCGCGTCGATCGAGGCACACCGATCGCCAGCGTCACTGAGAATTGGACGAGCTGGATGTTCCTCGGCTGGAGCTTCGATCCATCGAAACATTCCAGCACTTACACAGCTGGTGGTTTCCGGCAGCTCGGACTGAATAGGCACGCGACCTTCGTCGCGCTTCGCAGTCAGGTTGCGCGGCCGCGAAACAGCGTGAACGTTTACGAAGATCTCGTGAATGCAGTGAGATTTGCTCCTGCGGGCTGGACTGTTCCGGTCGCCAGCTTAGCATTGCGCAACGTGAGCTCACGGCTTGCGGACGGAGACCGCCCGTCGCTCACGGATATCGCAAAGGCTGTCGTGTCCGTTTACGGAGCTCTCGCCGAGGCGTACAAAAAAATACCAGTGAGTGACCGCGCAACGCTCGACGCTCTGGGGCAGCCAGTACTGGCGGCATTGGCGCTCCATTAGGTCGCCCTGGCTCGC
>JBDSVO010000167.1:0-5468 GCA_039927215.1 Gemmatimonadaceae bacterium | reverse complement strand
TCGAGCAGCGCGGACGAGGGATCGCCCTGGAACGAGACGCCGAGCTTGTCGACTTCGTCGAGCAGGAAGACCGGATTCTTCGTTCCCGCCTGCTTCATCCCCTGGATGATCCGACCCGGCATTGCGCCGACGTATGTGCGGCGGTGTCCGCGAATATCGGCCTCGTCGCGGGCTCCACCGAGTGCAACGCGGACGTACTCACGGCCGAGCGCGCGTGCAATCGATTTCGCGATTGACGTCTTACCGACGCCGGGAGGTCCGATGAAAATCAGGATCGGGCCCTTCGCCATCGCGCGAGCCTTTGCCTCCTTCTTGTCGGTGATCGTGCGGTCCTCATTCTCGCCATTCGAGAGCGACGGCGTTGCATCGTCCTTTTCGATGCCAAGTCTCGAGATCGGAAGCTCACCCTGCTCCTCGACTTCTTCGGCAAGCTGCTGCGCGCGCAGCTGTCGCACGGCGAGGAACTCGAGGACCCGGTCCTTCACGTCCGAGAGGCCGTAGTGATCTTCGTCCAGCACCTGCGAGGCGTGGTTCAGATCGAGCTGATCGTCCGAGCGCTTATTCCACGGAAGCTCGGCGATCCACTCCAGATAGGTGCGGATGACCTGTGCTTCCATTGATTCTCGTCCGGCGCGTTCGAGCCGACCGATTTCCCGCTCGACTTCCGCACGCGCTTCCTTCGGAAGCTCGAGCGCATTGAGCTTGTCGCGAAGGTCGGTGATCTCCTTCGACTGATCGTCATCGCCGAGCTCCTTCTGAATCGCCTTCATCTGCTCGCGCAGATACATCTCGCGCTGGCGCTCACCCAACTCTTCCTGCACCTGCGACTTGATGTCGTCCTGCGCCTCGAGGAGCCCGACCTGCCGCTGCACGTGAACGAGCACGCGACGCAGCCGCTCCTCGACGTTCAACGTCTCGAGAAGTCCCTGCTTTTCGGGCACGGGCAGCTCGATGTAGCCGGCAACGAGGTCCGCAAACTTGCCGGGCTCCGTCACCGCGTCGAGCACCTGGTGAACCACTTCCTCGGGAAGTCCGCGCCGCTCGCCGAGCTCGGCCGCGCGCTCGCGCGTCTCCTTCTGGAGCGCTGTGAACGCCGGATCGTTCTCGTCGACGGGGCTCATCTCTTCGGCGGGGACGATCACCGCGCTGAGATATCCCTCGGATGTGGAGTACTGCAAAGCGGTGGCGCGCTGCTCGCCCTGGAGCAGAAGCTGAACGCCGCCAAGCCCGCGCTGGATCTGTCCAATGCGGGCGATCACGCCCATCGAGTAGAGAATGTCCGGGGTCGGCTCGTCGGTGTTATCGCGCTGCGCGACGGCAAAAACGAGACGATCGCCCTTCAGTGCTGACTCGATCGCGCGAAGAGTCCCCGGACGCCCAGCAGCGATTGGCGCCGTCAGGCCGGGAAAGATGACAGTTCCTCGTAAAGGCAAAACCGGTATAGTTTGACGCTGTCCCATGAAAACTCTCGTAGTGATAAGAACGTGCCGCGGATAAAGCCTGTACTACTATAGGGACGAGGTATACTGCATCTTTCGAGCAACGGATTTACGCCACCGGGGCATGATTCGCAAATTTTGCCTGCCGGGATGACTCGCGCATTATGCCATTAAGACCCGACGACGAGCTTGGCGCCCATGTGGCGACCGTACTTGCCCCGAACTACGAATTGGACGGGGAGATTGGTCGTGGCGGCATGGGAATCGTCTATGTCGCCAAGGACAGGCGTCTCAAGCGCAACGTCGCCGTCAAGCTTCTTCCGCCTGAGCTGGCCTTCCGCGGTGACATTCGCGTGCGATTCCTTCGCGAGGCGGAAACGGCCGCGCAGCTAAGTCATCCGAACATCGTTCCGATCTATACAGTCGAGGAGCGCGACAACCTCGTCTACTTCATCATGGCTTTCATCGGGGGCGACAACCTCGCCAAGCGCATCCAGGACGAGGGCGCAATGGACCCCGATGAGACTCGGCGAATTCTCCGCGAGGTCGCCGACGCTCTGGCCTATGCGCACAAGCGCAACGTCGTACACCGCGACATTAAGCCCGACAACATCCTTCTCGACGAGGACACTGGCCGCGCGATGGTCACCGATTTCGGTATCGCGCGCGCCCTCACGGACAAGAATGATTCGCGGCTGACAGCGACCGGAATGGCTATCGGCACTCCAGCCTACATGTCGCCGGAGCAGTCCGCCGGCGAATCTGACATCGACGGCCGAAGCGATCTGTATTCGCTAGGTGTTGTCGGATATCAAATGGCAAGCGGAGATCTGCCGTTCAATGCACCCAACACTCCGTCGATGCTCGTGAAGCATCTGTCGGAGCGGCCGGTGCCCCTCGAGCACCGGCGCCCCGATCTGCCCTCGGATCTTTCCCGGATCATCATGCTGCTTCTGGAGAAAGATCCCGCGAACAGATTCCCGGACGCTACTTCTCTGGTCGTGGCATTGAGCGGCGGTGCGATTCCGCAGCGAACGCTGGGCAGTCACATGCCGACTCTCGCTGAGGAAGAATCACAGAGACGAAGCTTCTCTTCCGCCGGCACGGCCGGCCAGCGCCCGTCGTGGATGCCCGCCAACACCCGCATGAGCTCCGGCGGCCGCGCCGCGATGGTTCCGGTTCCAAATCCGGACGAGCTGGCGAGATGGGACTCGCCTCCGGTTCGCAAATTCAGAAAGAAGCTCGCGCCCTACATCGCCGTTAACGCGATCATCGTCCCCCTTTCGATTTTCGGCGAGGGTGGATTCCTGTTCGTCACGATGTTCTGGTCAATCGGAATGGCGGTTCAGTACTCGAAGCTCTGGCAGGAGGGGTACAACTGGCGCGATGTCTTCCGTCAGCCGCGGGACCGCATGCTGTTTGACGTCGCCGCTGAAACCATTGACGATGCACGCGCGCTGTTCGACGAGACCAAACGCGAGCAGGTTCGCGCGCGGGCGCGGGAGCGCGAGCGCAGGCTCGGCGGCGGACTCTTTACGCCGCCAATGGCACCAATGGCACCAATGGCACCGATGTTACCGATGGGGCAGTTTGGATCGTCATCGCGCATGGCGCGGTCACCGCTCCCGGGCGAAACCGCGCCGGTGCCGTTGCCTGCCGACAACTCTCCCTATGGGTCGGCGCTAAACCAGATACGCGCCGACCGCGACGAGATTCAGCGTCAGCTCATGTCCATGACGAAATCCGAGCGGGAGATCATTCCCGACGTCGGTACTTCTGCAGATGCGGTTTACAGGAAGGCGATGCTCGTCGCCGCAACGCTTGCAGAGCTCGACCTTCGCGATTCCCGGGATACGCCGGAGTCGATCGAGCGGGAGATCACGGATCTCGAGGCGAAGGCAAATCCGCTCGACTATCGCGCGAGCGAGGAGCGCGTGCGTCGGCTCGCGCATCTGAAGCGGCAGCGCAGAGTAGTTGCCGACCTGCGGAAGACACGAGCCGAGTCCGAGACGAAGCTCGAGAACTGCCGCACGCTGCTCCGAAGCATGCGGCTGGAGCTGCTGCGTTACCGGTCAGCCGGAATGTCTTCGCCGCCCGCCGGCCTCACGATGGTGACCCAACAGGCGCAAGTGGTGGTAAAAGAGATGGGATATCTTTCCGACGCCGCTGCCGAGGTCAACGCCCTCTAGCAGATCTGCACGGGCAGCGGTCCACCACCGAGCGACATTGATGCAAAAATTTTCAAGAATCCACGTTACCGCGCTGAGCGCCGGCGCTCTTTTCGGCGCTACCATCGCGTGTACTGAACACGGCGGCGGCGTCTCCGGGCGCGACGTAATTGCCCAGGGACAGCCCACCGCCGAGCGAACTCGACAGGATTCCATCGCCGCCGATTCAACGAGGCGCGCGCAGATCAAGCGCGTGTCTACGCCGGACGTCCTGAGAGGACTCTACGTGAACCGGTGGGCCGCTCTCGGCAAAAAGATGACGCAGCTCATCAACCTCGCAAAAAAAACCGAGGTCAACGCGCTCGTGATCGACGTGAAGGACGACCGCGGATTCACTCTCTACAAGTCGCGTGTGCCGCTGGCAAATCAGATAGGAGCAGACACGACGCGGCCGATGTCGCATGCCCGGCTACGCGCGATTCTCGATACTATGGTTGCGCACAACATTTATTCCATCGCCCGTATCGTCGTGGCGAAAGACCCGCTTCTGGCGCGAGCGAAGCTCGAATGGGCGATCAAAAGGAAGGGAACGCTCGAGCCGTGGCTCGACAAGAATGGGAATCCGTGGCTCGACCCGCATCACACTGAGGTGTGGCAGTACGCCGCAGACCTGGCGAAGGAAGCCTGGGATCTCGGGTTCAGCGAAGTGCAGTTCGACTATGTGAGATTCCCTGACGAGAAGCGGCTCGTGAGCGAGACAGTTTATCCTCTGGCCAACGGCCGAATTCGAGCGCAGGTGATCCGCGATCAGCTCGGCTACGTCTATTCAAAGCTTCATCCACATTCGATTCCGGTGACGATCGACGTGTTCGGACTGACGGCCACAGATACGACGGACATGGGCATCGGTCAGAAGTGGGAGCATTTCGTGGATCGCGCGGACGCTGTTCTGCCGATGGTTTATCCGTCGCACTTCGCGCCCGGCACATACAAGCTCGGCAATCCGAACGCGAATCCGTACTCGACGATCGACCACGCTCTTAAGGATGCGAAGCGGCGCAGTGCAGGCATCCCTAACGCGGCGAAGGTCGTTCCCTGGTATCAGGACTTTACACTCGGCCCGCCGCACTATTACGCCGAGCAGGTTCGCGCGCAGATGAAAGCCGGATACGACAACGGGTTCCAGAGCTGGATGCTCTGGAACCCGCGAAGCGTCTATACGGAGGATGCGTTGCAGGCCGAGCCGGCGACGCCGGTGCCTAACGAATCCGGTCGACCGCGTCCGTGATCCAGCGCGTGACCTGCCGCACTTCGTTGAACAGCGGCCGGTTGGCCGAGGTGACGGGAATCCCGCGCTTGCCGTTGTCGATGTTGTCACCACTCGCCTTGGAGCTGCCCGGTGGGACGATGTAGGCGGCGACCCGCAGGTGAGTGCCACGGCTGAAGCGTGGATCGGTCGCGGACACCTGCAGAATCCACTGGCGTCCGACGACCGCGGCGGTGTCACCCGCCTCGTGCAGCGCGGCCGTAATGGGACGCGGTAGCGTCACGAGGATACCCGGCGTGATCGTCGTGACCGTGTAGCCATGACTCTGCAGCTGCGCTCGGGCGACTCGAGCAACCGTCGGCACATCGTTCGTCACGGTCGCATCCATCCCCGTCAAAACCCCGCTTCCAGTCCTTGCACACGCCGCTGACATCAGCGCCAGCGCGACAACGTAGACACGCATCGTAGTTCTCCGAATCGAGTGAGTGCTCGCGGGGCGACGATGCACACTTAGGGCCAAGAGCGGGGACCGGGGGCTAAACACGTGTTGCGCGGGGCGTGTGGCGGCGCGGGGCGCGTGCGGGGCGCGTGCGG
>JBDSVO010000166.1:0-3297 GCA_039927215.1 Gemmatimonadaceae bacterium | reverse complement strand
ACTCGACTCGGCGGTGCTCGAGCTTCACCGCACGTCCGGCGACACATCGTCGTCCGCCATTGCTGGATCGCGACAACTTAGAAGGAGAGTGGTATCCCTCGATTCCGCTTACAGAGAGAACCTCGCCGAGTTTCAGTGGACGGTTAACGCGGCGACTGCAGGTTTACTTACAAGCAGTGCGCGCTACCCGGTCGACGCGGCGCCGGCGCCTCTTGTGCGTGGCTTTCCGGACGGCTCGAACTGGATGATACAGAGCCATGTGATTCACGAAATCGTGAGGGACAGCCCGTACATCGTGGTCGTTCCCCGGGGATTCGTGACTGACTTCGCCTCCATCCCGCAGCCACTTCAACTACTTCGAGGGCGACTTTCGACAACCGGCCGGTACGGCAACGCAGCTGTGGTCCACGACTATCTCTATTGGAGACAGGACTGCACACGCTCACAAGCCGATAAGATCCTGGCGATTGCCATGAAGGACGCGGGAGTTTCGCTGCTGGAGCGCAAGATCATCTATGAGGCTGTGAGGCAATTCGGACAATCCGCCTGGGACGAAAACCGCAGCGCGCGGCAGGCCGGCATGATTAGAACGGTGGCACCTCCAAACGATCAAGTTCCGCTGACTGGAACCTGGGACGAGTTTCGTGAATGGTTGCGTAAGACGCGCGCGAAGGAAGGCATGGAGTACCGAGTGCCCGCATCCGTCTGCGCCGCAGCCGATTCGCTAAGCGCAGACTGAGCACGAGCCGCGCCGGTTCGAACGCTCAGTTCTCGATCTTGACCTTCTCGACGTTATCGAACCTCTCCAGATCGATCATCAATAGATAAGGATCGACCCCGTCACCGTGATCGTCTGCACTCCCGAGCGGAGGCGGTGCTTTCTTGAGGTAGAGCGTCTCGCCGAACTCGGCGCCCGGCCTGGTCGATGCGAAGACCCCGCCGAGCCAGCCGATGGCAGCCTTTGTGTACGCCGAGGGATGCGTTGCCGCGCTCGCCGCCATCTCGCCGAACTTGCCGATGGTTTCGGATTTGAGGACTTGGCGAACCGCCGCGGATCCTATCGATTCAGCTTGAGCGCCGGGACAAGCTCAGCACAGCGCGGGCGTATCACCATTGCCTCGGTTGGCATGTACGACAGAGTGAGCGTATTGGAAGGCGGCTGCCCCGCAGCGACCGCCTCGCAGAATGGTCTGACTCTCGCCTTCAACACGAAGTACTGCCTCGGCGTGAATCCACCTGCCGCGGCGCCGACCTCGTCGTATTTCAACCGCGTCAACGCAGTGCCCTGACCGCGTCGAGCGGTTTCAGCCGCAAGCGCAGCCGCGAATCGCGTCAGGACATCGGCGTTGATGTCGAGGACCGACATCGGGTCTTCCGTTTCGCCTGAAAAGCTGTCCGGCAACACCCTTGGCGTTGAGGGAGCGGCCGCGGTAGAGGGACCAGCTTTTGTTTTGGGTTTTGCCGGCTTCGGCTCCTTGGAGGCCTTGTCGAAAATCGCCCCGAGGTCTCTCGCCTTCGGTGAGGAAAGTATTCCCGCTTCGACGATCACCTGCGTCCTCGCCGGAATGGCAACGAGCGCAGACACTGCGAAGACCATCGCGGCCAGAATCCGGGATTGGATGCTCACCCCGCAATTGTGGCGTCGCTTTCGACTGATCGCAAGCACATCTATTCGCGACCGCCGAGGAAGCCCGCCGACCTGTTTAGAAAGTGGCGATGATCCGCACAGCGTGTCGCCAAGGAACCACGCAGAACGCAGGCTACTGAGTTCCGCAGCTGAAAAAGAACGGAGCCACTCCTATGGGGTGGCTCTCTTTTTGTTTCTCGAAGCTTCGGGACGCGCGGGTGGGGCGTTGGTATCCGGTCCACGGCGCCGCGAACGGGGAGCGTTCGAGCCGCTTCCCTTTGATTTATTCCGGCCCGCGCGGTCTACCGTGGCGCGGATGCCACCGTCCCCCCTGCCAGTTTGGGATTTCACACCCGACGACCGCAATCAGAAGACAATCAACGATCAAGAGTATTGTTCGGAGTGCTACCGGTTCCCTTTGAGGATAGAACGACGGTCGATGCAGCCCGATTGCCCCGGCCGGCGAGCCATGCAACCGCGCCGGACCCGACGATCACCAGGAGGAACCACGATTGCGCCAGACTTCTCGTGCTGAGCAGCCACAGACACAAGAGAACAGCGACAGCAGCGACCAGAGGCGCGGCAAAGACTCTGAAACCCTCTGGAGGTCCCCAGCGTTTGCGAAGGACGAGCAGTGCGCCGCAGCACAAGGCGTAGATCGTGAGTCGCGTTATCGCTGAGGACGTAGCCAGCTGAGTGAAACTGCCGGCAAGCGAGAGTACGAGCGCGAGGCTCGAGTTGACTGCAATCGCGACGTACGGCGTTCGGAATCTCGGATGGACGCGGGCGAAGACTGCGGGAATTTCCTTCCTCTCCCCCATCGCGAACAGGATTCTTGGTGTCATCAGCGCGAAGCCCATGAGCCATCCGAACACCGAGACAGCGACAGCAAGGATTGCCACCGTTGAGCCGACTGCTCCCATCAGCACTTTCATGGTGTCGGCGAAAGGCGCGGTGCTCGACGCGGCGTTAGGAAGCACTCCCACGACGACGAGTTGCACGAGGAAGTAGATAATCGTGATTGCCGACATCGCAATCAGAAGTGCGAAGGCGGTGTCGCGTTTGGGGTCCTTCGTTTCGCCGGCGGCAACGATTGCCGACTCGAATCCTCCGTAAGCGAAAACGAGGAGCAGCACCGCGTCCGTCCATCGTGGCTCAGCAACGGTCTGCGTCGCAAATACGCCGGCTCTGAGCTGGAACATTCCAAGAATGATCACCGCCGCCAGCGGAAGCAGCTTCGCGACCGTGAACAGGTTCACTGTCCATGCTGCCTGCTTCACACCCGCCACATTGATGATAGTGACGAGCGTGACGGCGGCGATGATTGTGAACGCCCGACCCGTTGATGTGCCAACCCACGGTGCGAGGTTGGCGACGTAGGCCACAAGCACGTTGACGACCGCAGCTGCCGAAAGGAGCCGGGTGAAAACGTGCATCCATCCAACCTGAAAGCCGACGGCAGGTCCGAACGCACTGCGCGAATAAAGGTACGGCCCTCCGCCAGCGTCGAACCGGCTTCCCACTTCGGCGAAGCACAGCACGATGACAAGAATTCCGCATCCCGCGATGAGAACTGCGACGGGGCTCCACTCTCCCGTAAATCCGGCAATCGCCGACGGGAGTCCGAAGATCCCGCTGCCGACGACTGCGTTCATTATCGCGGCAACGAG
>JBDSVO010000165.1:0-23530 GCA_039927215.1 Gemmatimonadaceae bacterium | reverse complement strand
CCGCGCGGAGCGGGGAGAGCCCGCTAGTGCATCTTGCTGTTGCCGCACGAACCGATACCGGAAGAATGCGGCGTGGGAATGAAGACAATCTTCACGCCGACGCCAACGAGTATCGCGGGCTATTCATAGTAGCCGACGGTATGGGGGGGCACGCCGCAGGCGAAATAGCCAGCCAGATGGCAGTCGACCTGCTGTCGTCGGAGCTTGCGGATCTCAACGACCTGACTGCCGACGACTCCGAGCGAAAGTTGTCGGAGACGCTGCGGGAGGCGAACAGGTCAGTCTATCAGCGGACGACTAAAGAGCTCGAAAAATCAGGCATGGGAACCACCGCATCGACGCTGCTTCTGTCGGATACGCATTACCTCATCGGACATGTAGGCGACTCGAGGATCTACCTGCTCCGTGACGGCGTGATGAAACAGCTCACCCGCGACCATTCCCTCGTCCAGGAACAGGTCGACGCCGGTCTCATCACTGCAGAACAGGCGCGCCACCACCCGCAGAGCAATGTCATAACCTGCTGCATCGGCATGTCCGGCGACATCGAGCCGGATGTGATCTCGGGAGAGACAAAAGTCGGCGATGTTTTTCTTCTCGCCAGCGATGGCCTCACGGGGATGGTGGACGACAAGCGTCTATTACAGCTGCTGCAGTCGCGGGCCTCTCCCGACCGGATCGTCAACGCTATGATCTCAGACGCCAATAACAACGGCGGCATCGACAACATCACGGCGATCGTCGTGAAGGTGATTACGGCGGACACCAAATTCCAGACAGGTGAGATCGCGGTTCCACAGGCGCGGCATGGATGACGCCCCCGAATCGGTCGCCGGCGTAGCCCAACTCTACCTCGGCAACATCCTTTTCGCGCTGGAGTTAGCGGCGCTCAACATGGACGAGCACCAGAAGCCCGCGGACGCATCATTCTACCGCGGCATTGCGCGAAAGCTCGCCGAAGCAAAGGGAAGAGAAACCATGTCCGGCGTCTGAGGCCGGGCATAACTCTCGCGTCCCGGTGTACTGTTAACGGTAGCTGAGAAGCGACTCACCAAGCTGGAGATTTCAATGGCCACCGCGACATTAGCTGCAGCCGAGCAGCATACGGATACGTTCCCGATCAACGGGACGGACTATATAGAGTTCTACGTGGGCAACGCCAAGCAGGCTGCTCACTTCTATTGCAACGCTTTCGGGTTCGAGCTCGTTGCTTACCGAGGTCCCGAGACGGGAACGCGTGACCGCGCAACGTACCTGTTGCAGCAGGACAAGGTCCGGCTCCTGCTCACCACCCCGATAAAGCCCGACGGCGAAATCGCCGAGCATATCAACCGGCACGGGGACGGGGTGAAGGACATCGCGCTCTGGGTCGACGATGCGCGTCTCGCATTCAAACTGGCCGTGGAGCGCGGCGCAAAGGCTGCGCGAGAGCCGCAAGTAATGAAGGACGACGATGGAGAGCTCGTGACCGCCGCCATTTGCACTTACGGCGACACAATCCACAGTCTGGTCGAGAGAAAGAACTACCGCGGGTTGTTCATGCCCGGCTTTGTTGCGAAGGAGACAGCATACCGGCCAAAGCCCGCTGGCCTCAAGTACGTTGACCATTGCGTCGGCAACGTTGAGCTGGGGGCGATGAACAAGTGGGTGAAGTTCTATGAGCACGTTCTGGGTTTCACGAACATTCTCACCTTCGACGACAAAGCCATCTCCACCGAGTACTCAGCGCTGATGTCGAAAGTGATGTCCAACGGAAACGGGCGCATCAAGTTCCCCATCAACGAGCCCGCCGAAGGAAAGAAGAAGTCGCAAATCGACGAGTATCTCGAGTTCTATGGTGGCCCCGGAGTGCAGCACGTCGCGATTGCCACAGACGACATCGTGGCGACCGTCACTGATCTACGTAACCGCGGCGTCGAGTTCCTTCGCGTTCCCTTCACGTATTACGACACTGTGCCTGAACGCGTCGGCGACATCGATGAAGATCTGACGTCACTGAGAGACCTCGGCATTCTCGTCGATCGTGACGATGAGGGATATCTCCTTCAGATATTCACGAAGCCAGTGGAAGACAGGCCGACGCTGTTCTATGAGATCATCGAGCGAAAAGGCGCCAAGAGCTTCGGCGCGGGGAACTTCAGGGCGCTGTTCGAGGCGATAGAGCGCGAGCAGGCGTTGAGAGGGAATCTCTAAGTGCCTCACTATCACACGCTCGGAACGATTCCGCGGAAGCGGCACATCGCTTTCCGTAAGCCCGATGGAGGGCTGTACGCTGAGGAGCTTATGGGGCATGAGGGGTTTCACGGGACGGCGTCGCTGCTGTACCACACCCATCCACCGACCACTGTCAAATCAGTACGGCGCGTAATGGAAACCGCTTACGAAGCCGACACCGATCAGACGCTTCACCACCGGCATTTTCTCACCTCGCGGGTAAAGCCCGGCGGGAGCCCGACGCTCGACAGGATTCCACTGCTGTTCAACTCCGACATCGCGATGCTCTACGCGGAGCCGACGAGGAACGACGAGTTTTTTTACAGGAACGCGCAGGCCGACGAGCTGGTGTACGTCAGCAAAGGGAACGGAATTCTCGAGAGTGTCTACGGCAATCTCGAGTACGGAGAGGGCGACTACCTCGTGATCCATCGCGGAATACTTCACCGATTCCGGATGAATCTCGAAGGAGAGCAGACCAGGCTTGTGATCTTTGAGAGCCGGGGTCACGTGCGGTATCCGTCGCGATACAAGAACGACTTCGGGCAGCTCATTGAGGGGGCGCCGTATTCCGAGCGGGACATCAGGCGGCCGATTCTACTCGAGCCCCACGACGAGATGGGCGATTTTTCGCTGTACGTCAAACAGTACGACGGTATCAACGAGCTCGTGCTCGACCACCATCCGTTCGACGTCGTAGGATGGGACGGATACTTCTATCCGTGGGCCTTCAACATTCGTGATTTCGAGCCGATCGTCGGGCGAGTGCATCAGCCGCCGCCGGTCCACCAGACATTCCAGGGCGACGGCTTCGTGGTCTGCTCATTCTGTCCGCGTCCGTATGACTTTCATCCGGAAGCGGTGCCGGCCCCGTACAATCACAGTAATGTCGACTCCGACGAGGTTCTGTATTATGCGTCGAGCGAATTCATGAGTCGAAAGGGAATCGAGTTCGGGAGCATCACGCATCATCCCGATGGCATCCCGCACGGTCCGCATCCGGGGCGCGCGGAGGCGAGCATCGGAAAGAAGTACACCGACGAGTTAGCAGTGATGATGGACAGCTTCCGCCCGCTCAGAGTCGCGAAGCAGGCGATGGACATCGAGGACAAGTCGTACCACAAGTCATGGCTGGATACGCAGCACGAGCAGTTCTCACCGCCGACCAGCTAGTTCTACTCTGAGAAGGAAGCGGTAGCAGCGTGGATCAACCGCTTTGGAGACCGTCTGACGAACGCATAGCGCAGGCAGGCATGTCTGCGTTTTTGCATTATGTCGCCGACGCCGGGCCCTTGGATTACCCGGCGCTGTACCGATGGTCAGTGATGCATCCAGAGCAATTCTGGCCAAGGATCTGGTCGTTCTTCGAGGTCATCGCCGACGAGCGGGAAGGTGAGCCGTGGGATGAAGTAATCCGCGGACTGGATCGCATGGCGCCGCCTGATCTGGAGGCGGGACCGCGCTGGTTCCTCGGCGCGCGGCTCAATTTTGCAGAGAATCTGCTGCGGCATCGGGATGAGCGGGACGCAATCGTCGCGTGGAACGAGGATGGCCGGCAGGGAGTGTTGTCGTACGCCGACCTCTACCGTGAGGTAGCACGAGTCGCGGGAGCACTGCGTGCCCACGGCATCCAGGCGGGTGATCGCGTCGCCGGCTACATGCCGAACGTCCCGGAAACGATGATCGCGATGCTTGCCGCCGCGTCGCTCGGCGCGGTGTGGTCGTCCTGCTCGCCTGACTTCGGAGTTCAGGGAGTCCTGGACCGCTTCGGACAGATCGAGCCGCGGATTCTTTTCTGCACTGATCGATATCGATACGCCGGGAAGGAAATCGACCTGCGAGCGCGGATCACGGAGGCTGTGGGCCGAATTTCCGCGATAGAGCGTGTTGTCATGGTTTCCTATGGCGGTGGGAAGGCGGACATTTCGGGCATCCCCCGCGCGCAGTCGTATGACGACTTCGCTGGCTCGCCAGCTGAAGGTGAGATAGCCTTTGAACGATTAGCGTTCGATCACCCGCTCTACATTCTGTACTCGTCGGGTACGACCGGACTGCCCAAGTGCCTTGTTCACGGCGGTGGCGGCACCCTTCTGCAGCATTTGAAGGAGCACGGGCTGCATACGGACATCAAGCGCGATGACCGCGTGTTCTACTACACGACCTGCGGCTGGATGATGTGGAACTGGCTCATCAGCTCGCTGGCGCTTGGAGCGACGATCGTTCTCTATGACGGCGCGCCGTTCTCGCCGAAGAACGAAAGCCTCTGGGACATGGCAGAGCAGGAACGCATCACCGTGTTCGGCACGAGCGCAAAGTATCTGGCGATGTGCGAGAAGCACGAGATCGCGCCGGTTGACAGTCACGATCTTCCGGCATTGCGAACGATTCTGTCCACCGGGAGTCCGCTCGCTAATCACAGCTTCGATTACGTCTACACGAAGGTGAAGCCGGACGTGCATCTGGCGAGCATCAGTGGGGGCACGGATATCGTTTCATGTTTTGCCGGCGGGAACCCGACCGGGCCGGTATACCGGGGCGAGCTCCAGACGCGAGCGCTTGGAATGGCGGTCCACGTTTTCAACGACGACGGCGAATCAGTGGTGCAGGAGCCCGGTGAGCTCGTCTGCACGCGTCCCTTTGTCAGCATGCCCGTCGCGTTCTGGGACGATCCCGATGGCGCGAAGTACCGCGCCGCCTACTTCGAGCGTTATCCGAACGTCTGGCGTCACGGGGACTGGAGCGAGCTCACCATCCACGACGGGATGATCATTTATGGACGAAGCGACGCAACGCTGAATCCCGGAGGCGTTCGAATCGGCACTGCCGAGATCTACCGGCAGGTGGAGCAGCTTCCGGAGATCGTCGAAAGCGTGGCTATAGGTCAGGAAATAGCAGACGACGCAACGGGCGATGTGCGCATCGTGCTTTTCGTGCGATTAAGGGACGGTCTCGATCTCGATGATGGCTTGCGGGACCGGATTCGGAGCCAGATACGTGACAACACGAGCCCGCTGCACGTTCCCAAAAAGATCATCCAGGTAACCGATATTCCCCGCACGCTCAGCGGGAAGATCAGCGAGCTGGCGGTGCGCGACGTCGTTCACGGACGACCGGTGAAAAACACCGAGGCCTTGGCGAACCCCGATTCCCTGAAGTTGTTCGAAGGGCTCGAGGAGTTGGCGATTTAACCACGAGACTACGGGACTACGGAACGCCGGAACCACGGAACCACAAACCTGGCCAACGACAATTTGGCGGATCAAACGGATTCGGCGGATAACTACAGAATTCTTTGGGGACTGCGCAACGACCCTGCTCTAAACAGGACCGTCGTTGCTTTTTATCAAAGAACTTCCCGTAGTATCCGCCGAATCCGTTAAATCCGCCAAATTGTCGTTCCCAGGTTTTGTGGTTTCCGTAGTGCCGTCGTCCCGTAGTTAAATCGATTCCCCGAGGAGCGTCTCAACACGGGCGCGTGAGATCTCCACCCGTTGGGCGACGAATACCCGAAGCCAGCGCGCGCTCCGGTAAAGCGCCTCCGACAGACTCGGGAGATTGATCGTTCCCGGCCAGCCTTCTCCGGTCAGTCGCTCTACCGAACCGTTCCGCCGCAAAACAGGAATGTCCAGGCCGAGCATCTGTGTCTTGATCGGAAAGTCGAGAAGCACCTCGCCCGGCTTCACTCCGAGCTCGGCCGCCAACGCATCTTCGGCTTCGCGCGTGCGATCTCGATCAGTTGCCACCCATTCACCGAATCCATCGTCGAGCTGGCTCGCCGGCCACTCGAGCGCTCTCTTGTAGAGTCGTCGGCTCTTGAGCGCATCGAGAAGTGAGCTGGGCGCGGCGTGCTCGAGCCTGTGGAGCAAACCCTCATCCGTATACGACGGGAGCAGCTCCGCATCGATCGCCCCGACGCGCAGTGCGTCCTCCACCATTCGCTTGTACATCGCGGTCGCGCTCCGCACCGCGTGATGCCAGTACACATTCCGGTACATCTGGTATTTCGCGAACAACAGTGACTCCAGAGCGGAGAGGCCCTTCTCCAGAACGCCGATCGCGGGGCGGCCACTCTCCGGATCGTCAAGCACGAGCAGCGAATTCGTCAATCTCTCGACATCGATTTCGCCATACGGTACGCCGCACATGAACGCGTCGCGCTTGAGGTACTCGATCTTGTCGAGATCGAGCGATCCGGAGATCAGTCCCTGCAGCGGACTTCGGCTCGTCCCGCTGACAAGCTCGAAAACTCGCTGGGGCGCGTCTGCGGCGATCCCCGCCGAGAGCAGCTCGGCGATTGCGCCCGTGGTGATGAGCGGGCGAGCGACATCCTCGTGATGAAGCTGACCAATTTCCTCGAGCGCGTGCGAAAAGGGATAGTGTCCGACGTCGTGCAGCAGAGCTGCAGCTCTTATCACTGCCGGTTCGTCCGCGTTCGTGCCACCCAGTCCCTCACGCTCGGCCATCGTGGCCAGCGTTCCGCGCGCCAGATGGTACGTTCCCACCGCGTGCTCAAAGCGCGTGTGAGTCGCACCGGGATAAACGAGATATGCAAGACCGAGCTGACGGACGTAGCGGAGGCGCTGAAAAGAATCCGTGTCGATAAGCCGGAGTGTCAGCTCGTCCACACGGATATTGTTCCAGATTGGGTCGCGCAGGATTTCGAACCGCATGCGCGACCCGCGCCCGCTAGCCTTTTGGGCCGGCGTTCCTGACCGCTTCGCTGGCGCTCTCGAACTTCCTGAAGTTCTCGCGGAACATCCCGGCCAGCTTCGCCGCCTGCGCGTCGTAGGCTGCGCCGTCGCTCCACGTTCCCCTCGGCTCCAGCACTTCGCTCGGAACATCGGGAACCGCCGTGGGGACTGACAAGCCGAAAACCGGATCGATCCGGAAAGTCGCCTGATCCAGCTCGCCTGCGAGCGCAGCGTGTACAATCGCGCGAGTATACGGGAGCTTCATGCGCTTCCCGACACCGTAGGGCCCGCCACTCCAGCCTGTATTCACAAGCCACACATGCGACTCGTGCTCGTCGAGAAGCTCGCCAAGCATGTACGCGTACTTCGTCGGCGGCCAAACGAGGAACACCGCGCCGAAGCAGGCGCTGAACGTCGCTTGAGGCTCGGTAACCCCGCGCTCAGTCCCTGCGACCTTTGCGGTGTATCCCGACAGGAAATAGTACATCGCCTGATCGGAGGTGAGCCGCGCTATCGGCGGCAACACTCCGAATGCATCCGCCGTGAGGAACACCACATTCTTCGGGTGTCCGCCGCGCCCACTCGGCACGTTGTTCGGGATGTAGCTCAAGGGGTACGACGCTCGCGTGTTTTCCGTGATCGATTGATCCTCGAACTTGACGCGCTTCG
This sequence comes from Gemmatimonadaceae bacterium, assembly GCA_039927215.1. Taxonomy (GTDB): domain Bacteria; phylum Gemmatimonadota; class Gemmatimonadetes; order Gemmatimonadales; family Gemmatimonadaceae; genus UBA4720. Next base: position 15,956 of record JBDSVO010000165.1, on the reverse strand, counting down.
TGGCAGGATCGAGGACGACGTTCTCGAGAATCGTACCGAACATCTGGGTCGTTCGATAAATGTCCGGCTCACTCTCCGGCGAAAGATTTATGACTTTCGCGTAGCATCCGCCTTCGAAGTTGAACACTCCGTCGCTCGACCATCCGTGCTCGTCGTCGCCTATCAGTGAGCGTTCCGGATCCGCGGACAACGTCGTCTTTCCCGTACCCGAGAGGCCAAAGAACAGCGCGGTGTCTCCGTCCTTGTCCAGGTTTGCCGAGCAGTGCATTGACAGAACGCCTTGCTTCGGAAGCAGGTAGTTCATCACCGTGAACATCGACTTCTTCAGCTCTCCGGCGTAGCGGGTTCCGCCGATCAGAATGGTCCGCTCCGACAGGTTGAGAACGATGAACGTCCCCGTTCGTGTGCCGTGCTTCGCAGGATCCGCCTGAAACTCGGGTGCATGCAGCACCGTGAAGTTGGGATCGAACGTCGGCAGGTCCGACAACTCCGGGCGGATGAACATGTTTCGCACGAACGCCATGTGCCACGCGTTTGGCGAGACATATCGAACCGACAGCCGATAATCAGGGTCCGCGCCGCAGTAGAGGTCCTCGACGAACAGCTCAGTCGCCCTGTCGAGGTACTCGCGCACGTCAGCGAGAAGAACCGCGTACTTCTCCGATGCGAACGGCTGGTTGACCTTTCCCCAGTCGACGTCTTTCTCCGATGACTCGTCCCTGACGACAAACTTGTCGTTGGGCGACCGGCCAGTATGCGGTGACGTTCGCGCGACAAAAGGCCCCATTTCCGCGAACTCTCCTTCGTTGCGACGTGCTGCCGCCTGCATCAGCTCCGGAGCGATGAGGTTCCAGTGAACCTCGCCCGTCGGGTGCAGCCCCTGCTTCGCAAGGCCGATGGTACTCTCGCGACGCGCCGCTGTTCGCTCGGGTTTTGTCTCGGTTGCCATCCTATCTGGCCCTCACAGTCTGTACCTGATCTCGTGTTTCGCGCGATGCGCGTCCGGTGGAGCGCTCCTGCGCGTCCATGACGGCGACCGCCGCCATGTTGACGATGTCCTGCACATCGGCGCCGCGCTCGAGCACATGCACTGGCCGGTCCATTCCGACGAGGATCGGCCCGATCGCCGTCGCGCCTCCAAGATGATGCAGCAGCTTGTATGCGATGTTACCCGCGCTCAGGTTCGGAAAAATCAGGACGTTCGCGCGTTCCTTGAGAACACTGAACTCGTATGCCGAGGCGAGAAGCTCCTCGTCGAGTGCAGTATCCGCCTGCATCTCTCCTTCGACGATGAGCGATGGATCCCGCTCACGCAGAAGCTGCACGGCACGCGCCACCTTCTGCGCTTCTGGGTGACGAACCGATCCGAAATTCGAGAACGAAAGCATCGCGATTTTCGGCTCGATCCCGAAAGTGCGAACGATCCGGCCCGCCGAGTACGCAATCTGCGCGAGCTGCTCGGCCGTCGGATCGATATTTACCGTTGTGTCTCCGCAAAAGATAACATGTTTGTCGAACACGAGCATGTAGAGGCCGCTCACGATTTCTGCGTTCCGATGCGGGCCTATTACCTGGAGCGCCGGCCTGATTGTCTCGGGATAATGCATGTTGACGCCTGACACCAGCGCGTCGGCATCTCCCGTCGCGACCATCACGGAGCCGAAGTAGTTCCCGTTGAAGAGGAGCTGAAGAGCTTCGCCGTGACTGAGCCCCTTTCGCTGGCGCCGCTTCCACAAATAGTCGGCATATGCTTCGCGTCGAGGTGAGGTTGCGGGATCCTCGATGCACACGTCGCCCAGCGGAATTCCGTGGTCTCGGGCCAGACGACGAATGACTTCGGAGTTACCGAGAAGAATAGGCGAAGCGATGCCTTCGTCGACGATCATCTGCGCGGCGCGAATGACCTTCGGCTCTTCGCCTTCGGGGAAGACGACTCTCTTTGGATCACGGACTGCTCGGTTGATGATTCCGCGCATGATCCCCCGCGCTCTTCCGAGGCGTGTCTCGAGCTGGTCACGGTATGCCTGAAGATCCATGAATTCCTTCGACGCACCGCTGGCGACTGCCGCCCACGCCACGGCCGGCGCGACCCAGAGAAGAACTCGCGGATCGAACGGGAAGGGAATCAGATAGTCCGGCCCAAATTTCACGGACCGTAGGCCGTAGAGTCGCGAGACACTCTCGGGTACAGCCTCCTTGGCGAGGGCGGCCAGCGCGCGCGTCGCAGCCATCTTCATCGCCTCGTTTACTTCCCGGGCTCGCGCGTCGAGCGCGCCGCGGAAAATGAACGGGAATCCGAGGACGTTGTTGACCTGGTTCGGGTAATCGCTGCGTCCTGTCGCGATGATCGCGTCATCGCGAACCGCACGCACGTCATCGGGCAATATCTCGGGCTCAGGATTCGCGAGGGCGAACACGATCGGATTGGGCGCCATGCGCGCGATCATCTCGCCCGACACAGCGCCGGCAACCGAGAGGCCAACAAAGACATCGGCGTCGACCAGCGCATCCGCGAGCGTCCTGGCCTTCGTCTCGGCGGCGAAACGCGCCTTGTAGGGGTCCATCGCGCCCGGCCGGTTCTTGTGAATCACCCCCGAGCGATCAGTGAGGATGATGTTCTCGCGTTTCACGCCCAGCCTCACGTAGTGCTCGGCAGTCGAGATTGCCGCGGCACCCGCGCCGGAGAAGACGCAGCGGATGCTCGCCAGGTCCTTGCCGGTTATTTCAACGGCATTGAGGAGAGCTGCGCCTGAAATGATCGCGGTCCCATGCTGGTCATCGTGGAAGACCGGAATGTTGAGTGTCTCGCGGAGCTTCTCTTCGATGTAGAAGCAGTCCGGGGCGCGGATGTCCTCGAGGTTTATCCCGCCGACGGTGGGCTCCAGAAGCTGGCAGAAGCGAATGATGTCGTCGGGATTCACTGATCCGACCTCCAGATCGAACACATCGAGGTCGGCAAACTGCTTGAAGAGGTTAGCCTTGCCTTCCATCACAGGTTTCGCGGCGAGTGCACCGATGTTACCGAGTCCGAGGACGGCAGTGCCGTTAGTCACGACGGCCACGAGGTTGCCGCGAGCTGTGTACTTATAGATGTCCTCCGGATTGCGGACGATCTCGAGACAGGGTTCGGCAACCCCCGGAGAGTAGGCGAGCGCGAGGTCGCGCTGATTGTTAAGCGGTTTTGTGGGGACGACAGCGATCTTGCCGGGGCGGCCCGAAGAGTGATAGTCGAGGGCGTCTTCGCGGTTCATCCGGGCAAATTACGCGAAAACGCTGTCCTCTGGCAGCGGAACTGACCTGTTGCCGCTAGCGGCTACCGGCGACGCACCGCGCCGAAAGTTCCCACCAGCGCCAACATCACTCCCGATGTGCAGACGATTGCGGCTCCTGTGGGCAGGTCCAGCCGATACGAGACCCACAGCCCCAGCAAGCTTGCCAGTGCGGCGACGACCCATCCTATCGCGAGGCGCTTCATCCACTGTTGCGCCAGCATCGTCCCACAGACCGCCGGCACGATGAGATACGCAAATGTCAGCAGCACTCCCGCGAGGCGCACAAAGCTCACAACCACCAGAGCGAACGCCGCGTAGAACAGGAAATCCCACAGGCGCACACGGATTCCTTCCGCAAAGGCCTGATCGGGCGCTGACGAGATCAGAACGAACCGCTTGTGATAGGCAGCGTAGAACGCACCCAACCCAGCGAAGACCAGGACGCGCTGACCAATCTCTCCCTTCGTCACGTTGAGGATGTCGCCAGTTAGAAGGTGCTCGAGCTCCTCTTTGCCTCCAGCTACGCGACTGAGCAGGAGAATCACGCCCGCTGCGGCCACGACGAACGTGATTCCGATGATTGCCTCCTGCGGCACCGGTCCTTTTTCGGTGCTGCGCGACCAGCTGAAGAACGCTGCTCCAAGAAACGTTACCACGAGCGAGATCCAGAACGTCGTTCGATCGTCGAAATGATATCCCATGAGCAGCGCTACACAGGTGCCAAGAGTCGCAACCTGTGCAAGCGCGAGATCAACGAAGATCACCTCTCGCTGCACCACGTGCAGCCCGAGATAAACAAGAAGCGGCGGAAAAAGCAGGCCTGCAGCCAGCGGCCATTTCATTACCTCCCAGACTACCTGCAGATCTGTGCTCACCTCTGTGCTCGCAGAGCAGCAGCCAGCGTGTTCACGAGATTATCCATCATCGCGAAATAACTGCCCGTGTTCGGACGCCCGCCGGGCTGCTGTGAGACGTCGAGTACCACCGCGCCGGTTTGACGAGCGACCGTTTCCGCAGTGCGGCGGTTTTGGTACGGCTGAATAAGAATCACGCGCGCCTTATTCGCCTTCATCTTTCCGATGACCATCGCGAGGTGCGCGGGCGACGGTGCAATACCCGGTTTGGGCTCGAGAGTCTCGAGGACCATCAGACCAAACCGCGGTGCGAGGTAGACAAAATCCTTGTGATACGTGACGACCTTCGCGCCGCGGTAAGGCGCGAGCTGCTGCTCCCATCCCGCGAGCTTCGTCTCGACCGTTGCGTTGAATTTTGCGAGGTTTGCCCTGTAGGCTGCCGCCGATTTCGGATCGATCTGCGCGAAATGCTCCGCGACCTGCCGAGCGATGATCTTCGCGTTCATCGGATCGATCAGAAAGTGAGGGTTGCCCAGTGAGTGCACGTCACCCTTCGATCGATCGAAGCCCGTGGGCTTTTCCAGCAGTCGTATGCCCTCTGAAGCGACGATTCGGCCGGGCGCACCCGCGGAAATCTTCGCGTTGCGCGAATTCTCCAGTAGTGGAGGGAGCCATCCGAGCTCGAGCTCAGCCCCGCCTTCGATCAGCGCTTCGGCGCGGTTCAGCGTCACGATGTGGCTCGGCTTCGCATCAACGAAGTGCGGATCTTCAGTTGGCTTCGCCAGCGCGGTGACGGTCACCGCGCTGCCGCCAATCTCCCTTGCAAGTGATGCAAGATCAGGAGTTGTCGCGACCACCCGAAGCTGTGCATTGGCCGATGCTCCGGTACCCGCAACCGCCATCAGGGCCAGTGCGGCGACTTTATAGGAATTCGGTATTCTCATTTTTGTATTTGCGCCTCTAGAATTTGTGTGCTGCGTGTGCACCGAGTAGAAACTCGAATTGGAACCAGAGTGAGTGATCGCTCCCGATGCCGGTCCGATCGTCGTAGTTGTATTGCACGCGGAATTTCGAGAACTCCGTCGGATACCACGTGAAGTTGGGCGAGAGCCGGAAGCGGTCCGCGCGCAACGGCGTCTGCGATACAGCGTCATCGCCCCTCGCCCAGTCGCCGCGGATTCCCGCGACTATGCGCGGCTTGATTCCCCACAACAGCTGGGCGTACGCGCCGCGATCCTTCAGCGTCTCCTGTGGCAGGGTGACCGTGGGGTCATCCGCGGATTCGCGCTGCGCTGCCTCGTAGCTCCTGAATAGCGCTTCGGCCTGCATCGAGAGAAACGGAAAACCGGCCTGCGCTGCCGCCGGCTTCCACTTCCAGTATGCGTCGACACCATACACCCGCGTGCTGGCTGAAGGTCCGGAATTGTTGGGACCGAACGCGGCGGAAGCGCCGAGTAGCAGCGTCTGCGTCTCGCTCACGTCGAATGAGGTCGCGATGCGCGGAACGATCAGCATTTCGCCCAGGTCTTCAACTTTTCGCTCGATGGGAACACCACCGTGGATCTCGCCCGACTCGTCGGAGCGAAAGCTCCACGTGGTGCCGCCTCGGCTGTTGGCGACACTGAGCAGGGCTTCAGTGTAAAACGGAGTCGGCAGGAGCCATGACAGCCGCAGGCCCTGACTGCGCAAACCTTCCGGGCCGAACATCCGGTTGAGCGCCAGCGGCTGATCCACAAATGCCCACGAGTGTGGATGCTGCGGATTCTGCCGCCCGAACTCCGTAAAGAACTGCCCGGCCTTCAATTGCAGGTTATAGGGCAGGGATGTCGTAAGCAGGTAGACTTCCTCGAGCTCAACGCCCGTCTCTCCGTTTTCATCGAGCTTGAAGACGATGTTGGCGAAGCCTTTGAAGTAGGGATCGACAGCACCGTCGAGGGCGAGCTCGGCATTTGGAACCGTGAACCCCCTGACACGCGGATCGTGATCACCGAGCTGGAGCGAAGCGACGTCAGGCTCGGTGGACCAGCCCGCGTCTGTCAGCGCAACGAAGCCGATGTTCATGTAACCGCCAGTGGCGCGCGGCTGAGCCGTTGCCGTCCCTGTGTCTCCCGCTGCTGCGCCAAGCTCTTTTTCCAACTGTTGAACGAGCGCGATCGAATCAGCCTTGGCGATGCTGTCGACGCGTGCGACCGAATCGCGTCTCGCCCTCTCAGCCGGAGTTTGCGCCAGTCCGAAACACGGCGCAGCCAGAAGCAGCGCCCCGACAAGCAGTATTCCTTTCATTGGTAGTTTGTCCCGTTCGCATTGTTGCGGTAGTGGTGATGCCGTGCGTCATTGCACGCCGACGCGGTTCACTACAAGCGGGCGGTCGCGCGGCTAGTGCCGCGCGCTCAGCCGGCTAGAACGGGGACGGAGGAGCTCTGGACCAGCCAGCGCGACCGGAAACGCGACCGTTGAGATCGGTGGCGCTCCTCGCGGGGTTCGGCGTGACACGCCCGATCGCCAGCGGATCAGCGTGTCGAGGTTCCGCCGATGCGAGGAGATGCTGCGCAACGCACGCCGGGCAGTTGGCATCGTCGTGTGCGTGATGAAGCTGCGTGCCCGCGGATTCCACGTGCGCGGCTGCGTTGACGCCGCGCGCTGTTTCCGCGATCGGGGCAACGCCAAGGACGACCTGCGCGAGCGCTGCGAGGAACACAGCAGGTCGCCACAATGCTGGCGGGAGCATCTTGGAGAATCGGGGCACGAAGGTCATACCCGGCGAAGTCTAGTCGCGTTCCGGCGACGAAGCCAGCCGTCGGCAGCACTCTCGGAAGTAGTTGTCAGCCGATGGTCGTGACGAGCACCTGTGCCGCCAGCGACGGTGCTACGAATTTTCTCGAGCCGTAAACTTCGACCGTGATGGGACCGCCAAACGGCGCGCGAGCCTTGACCCGCACCTCGACGCCGGGCCGGAGATCCAGCTCATCGAGGTAGCGCAGCATTGCCGCGTCCTCGTGCATCACGCGCATGACACGGCCGCCTTCCTCGGGCTCGAGACTGTCGAGCGAACGGTAGACCGTTTCATCTACGGATCCATCACGCGTCGGGATCGGCGCACCGTGCGGATCCGTCGTCGGCTGGCCGAGCGCCTCCGCCATACAATCGATGAGCTCATCCGACGCGGCGTGCTCCAGCCTTTCCGCCTCCGCATGAACTCTGTCCCACGAATAACCCAGTACCGAGGCCAGGTACGTTTCGATGACGCGGTGGCGACGCAACGTCTCCAGCGCTTTATGACGCCCAAGATCCGTGAGCGTCACGCCATGATACGGCTCGTGGGTGAGAAATCCCTGTTCGGCCAGTCGCTTCATCATTCCACTTACCGACGGGGCGGTGATTCCGAGGCGCTCGGCTAACGCGCTTATCGTTACCGGAGAGTGACCATTTCCGATCGCGTAAATCGCCTTGAGGTAATCCTCTGCTGAAGCGCTGAGACGCGAGGTCGCAAGTTCAGTGACCATCGAGTACCGCCTGCGCTCGTCGCTTAGACATCTACTTGATCGCGATTCCGGTTACATAGAGGACCAGCATTCCCGTAACGACGCCCGCAAAAGCCGTGACGGGCATTTCGTCCGCCGCCCCCTTGGCATTCCAAACTAGCTTTCGCCCGATCTCGTACGCGACCTGAAACACCGCTCCCGCGCCAATCGCGAGAAAGAGAACCGAAAGCGCCTGCGAGTATACAAGGCCTCCTATCCATGCGCCGACAATTGCCGGAGCACCGCCAATCAGTCCGAGAATCGCGAGTGTGCGAAGTGACGGCTTGTCCCTCGCTATCGGAACGACAATTCCGAGACCCTCAGTGATGTTCTGAATGATGAATCCTACCACGAGAAACGTGCCGAGCGCGGCCGCCCCGACAGCGTATGCCGCTCCGATTGCGAGCCCCTCTCCGAGATTGTGGAGGCCGATGCCAACGGCGATGACAGTTGCAAGCGACATCCGCTGGCCGGCCGCGCTCCGGCCAACCGCCTCCTGTCGTCTGCTCACGGCCTGGAGCAGCAGCCAGGTTCCCACTATTCCGATCGCCACGAGGCCTGGTCCCTGGAAAGTGTCCTCCAGCTGGCCGCCGATTTCGAGCGCTTCCGAAGTCGCGTCGATACCCAGATAAATCAGGAGGCCGACGGTGGCTGCCATCAGAAACAACATCGGGCGTGAGCCGAGCTGCCGCAGCGCCGGCAGCCAGAACATTCCAAGAATGATCGGAATGATCCCGACGTAGATACCGATGAGAGTGAACTTCCAGAGCGTTGCACCCGAGGCGCCGGGCGTTACAGTCGCAACAGGTATCGAGGCAGTGAACGGAATCGAATTACTCGAAAAGATCGTGATCTCATAGGCCTCGCTCTGAACCCAGACATAGTGAAGCGTCAGAACGGCATTTCCCAGGCGAGGGATGATCCTGCCGGGAGAAATCAAGTACGGCCACGTTGCGTCGTTGATCCCCACCTGCGATATCGTGATCGGCTGCGGGCTGGTATTGCGAAAGTGAATCTCGATTTCGCCGGGCCGAAGAATCGTGCGCCCGAACTGCACGGTCTCGATGGGCACTGCCGGCTCGACATTCAACCCGGCGCCGCGTGTCGAAACGAACAGCGCGATGACGGCAACGAGCACGACGATCGGAATAATGAAGAAGAGCCAGGCGCGAGCTCTTGCTGGAGATCCGGAAGTCTCCGCCATCGACTAGGCCTCCACCTCGAACACGCCGGTCCAGCCGAGCTCGGCGAATTCCGTCTTGTGAGCGTGGAACATGTACATGCCGGGGTAGCGGTAACTGAACTCGAGAATCCCGCGCTGCCCCTGCATCAATGCAACAGTGTCGGTGAACTCGCTCGGTGTAAGACTGGTGCCCGTGGGGAAATAGTGAAAGAAATTCGCGTGGAGGTGAAAAGAGTTCACCGGGTCGTACTCGAGCGCATTAACGAGGTAAATGCGAACGAGCTCCCCCACCTTGAGCTTGATGGGATGCTTTCGGTGGTCGTAATGGAAGGGAATACCGTTCACCATGTAAAAGTCGTTCTTGCCGTCGAAGTCGATGTCGACGCCGCTCATCACCATTATCAGCTCGCGATCGACCTTTGGTCGTCCGGCCTTCGGATCGATTATGAAGGCGCCGTAAAGTCCCTTCGCGATATGCTTCGCTAAAGGCGCGGTGTGGCAATGATAGAGGTGGATCCCAAAGGGCTCGGCATCGAACTCGTAGACGTATTTTCCACCTGGGGCGACGACGCCTGACTGTGCGTCGAATACGCCGTCCATATTGCCGGGGTGAACTCCATGAAAATGGATACTGTGGGCGTGATCGCTCGCATTCAGAAGCTCGACGCGCACGCGGTCGCCCTCGGTCACCCTGATCGAGGGACCCGGTATTCGGCCGTTGTAAGTCCAGGCCGCAAACTCGATTCCGGGCATCATCTCGACGATTTGATTCTGGACGATAAAACTGTATTCGTGGAGCAGCTGACCGTTTGGGAGCGTGCTCGTCTTGCCGACGTCGAAGTCCGTGATGACCGCGCTCGGATGGAAGCCGTTCTTGACGTGGTCGACTTCGCCGACAACGGCGGGCATCATCGTGGCATGGCCACGCGTCGCCAACTCGGCTGGGCCGGTGTTAGGCCCTTTGGTGATCCGTTGTGACTGGAGTGAAAGTCCGATGGCAGCGACGCTGACCACTCCCGCTCCACCGATGCCTGCCGACTTAATAAAGCCGCGTCGCGTTAGGCTCGTCTCCTCTGAGTTTTTGGAGACACTAACTAATTCTTTTTGCTCGTCCATTATCTTTAAATTAGCTCTACCTAAACACGGACACAAGACAAAACAATTGTATTTGCATACGGTTAGCGGCTATCCGCCTCAGGCTGCCGATAGCCGTCAAGGTTACTGTTCTGTCCTATGTCGGCGCCCGAAAGGATGATTCGCGACGATAGACTCGACCACAGAGAGAAGAACAGGATTGCGCTCGGATCTCTCGTTGCCGGCGTCGCTCTGGCTATCGTGAAGCTCGTCGGCGGGCTGCTGACAGGAAGCCTGGGCCTGCTCTCGGAGGCAGCCCACTCAGGCCTCGACGCGCTTGCGTCATTGATAACGGCCATTTCTGTACGCGTCGCGGCGAAGCCTCCCGATGCGGACCATCCCTATGGCCACGGCCGATTCGAGAATCTGTCCGCCACAGTTCAGGGTCTTCTGCTCTTCGGGACCGGAACAGCGATCATAGTAGAGTCCGTTCGCCGGCTCACTGAAGCCGAGGTGCACGTGCGACCATCGCCATGGGCTTTCGTCATCATGGCTGGCAGCATTGTCGTCGATCTGTGGCGATCGCGCGCCCTGTCCCGAGCGGCGCGAAAGTACGACAGCCGGGCGCTCGAGGCAGACGCTCTCAATTTTCGCGCAGATCTGTTCGGCTCCAGCGTCGTTCTGTTCGGGCTTGCGCTCACGAGCTACGCGGAGCTTGCCGGCACTGGCGGACTGCTTCTCAAAGCTGACTCCGCCGCGGCGCTTGTCGTTGCGCTGCTCATCATTGGTATGGCAGGCCGACTCGCGATCCGCGCGATTAATGTGCTCACCGATCGGGCGCCGCGTGACCTTGGCGACCGGATGACGAAAGCCGCGGCAGAAGTGCCTGGTGTTCTCGTGTCGCGCCCGGTCAGGATGCGTGAGTCAGGGAATCGCGTGTTCGCAGACGTAGTCGTGACGACGACACGAACGCTCAGCTTCGCGCAGTCACACGAGATCACGGAACGAATCGAGCAGGCGATCAACGAGGTCGACCCGAGAGCCGAGGTGCTCGTCCATATTGAGCCGAGCGCGTCGCTCGCCGAGACCGCCGCGGATGCGATGCGCGCAATCGCGCTACGCCTCGGCATTGCAACGCACCACGAGCAGGCATATGAAGTTGCGGACGGGTTGGAGGGAGTTCTGCACATCGAGGTTGACCCGTCGCTGACGCTCGCCGCAGCGCATGAGCAGGCGGAGCGGCTCGCCGAAACGCTGACTTCAGAGGTGCCAGGGCTCCGGCGTGTGGCGTCGCACATCGAGGCAGCCGAGCCCAATCCTAGCCGGCGACGCGACGTCACGTCGGAGCGCGCCGAGGTGGTTGGCGCGATCCGGAGAGTGGTGGACGCGAGCCACCAGACCGAAGGCATCGTTGAGGTCCGCCTCTACGCCTCCGACGGATCAAGCTGGGACGCGGTACTGTCCTGTGCGTTCCGCGCTGACCTTCTCGTTGGCGAGATTCACAGTCGCACCGAGCGTCTCGAGCAGGACCTTCGTGAACGATTCTCAACGCTGGGAAGAGTCATCATCCACGCGGAGCCCATCACCCCCGAAACTGCCGACGATCAATCGCGGACTACGACCTAGCTACTGGCTGCCGCGGAGCCAGGTAAGCGGATCGACAGCGGGCCCGCCACGTCGAATCTCGAAGTGAAGATGCGCGGGCAATGCGGGATCTGTTGCCCCGATGGTCCCGATAATCTGCGCCTTTGTTACTCGTGCGCCTTTCGAGACGGCCATGCGCGCCAGCGAGCCGTATACCGAGTAGTCACCCCCGCCGTGCTGAAGGATTACGGTGTTGCCGTACGTCCCCATCACATCCGCAAGCACTACCTCGCCTGCCGAAACTGACCGGACCTGCGTGCCTTCGGCCGCAGATATTCCGATTCCGTTCCAGCGCGTTGTAGTGTTGTTCGGGTTGATGACGCGTCCAAAGCGATAAATGATTGTACCGTCGACGGGCCAGTCGAGACGACCATAGTCGCTCGTGCGAATCGAGCTCGGCGCAGCCGGTGCCGCGCCCGCCCGCGACGCGGCTCGCCGTCTCGCCGTCTCGAAGCCCGCGATCACGTTGTTGAGCCGCGCCTCGCTCTTTGCGAGCTGTGCGAGTCTCGCCTTGGCTTTCTTCGCATCCTGCTGAACCTTCGCCAGACTCTTCACGCGAGACTGCTCGAGCGCCCCGAGCCGCGCGGCCTCTTCGGCCTTGTCAATCCGGTTCTGCTCTACGCCGTTCTGAAGCGAGACGAGCTGACGCCGCTGCCCGAAGATCGTCTGTCTCAGTTGATCCACTCGACCGAGCATGGCGCGGTCTCGCTGCGCGATGATGTGAAGATACTTGTAGCGCGCGACGAGATCGGCGAACGACTTCGCCGAAAGCATCACCTCGAAGGTGTAAAGCGGTCCCCGCTTGTAGATGTCGACGAGCCGTCTGCTGCGTATCGCGCGCTTGACTTGAACCTCGTCCTGGGCGCGCACCAGGTTCGCGGTTGTATGCTCGACTTCGCCGTTCAACATCGTGAGCTGCTGATCGAGTGAGCGCACCACGCGCACAGTCGCGTTGTGCTGGCGATTCAGGTTGTCGACTTCCTCGGAGATATCATGAACCTTGTTCTGCAGCCCGCGCATGCGTTGCTGAAGTGCTTCCCGCTCACGCCTGATCCGCGCCAGCTCGGCCTGTTGCTGTCTCAGCTTTGCATCTCCCTCTTCCTGTCCCCGAAGCTCAGCGGCGCCAAGGATCAACAGCGCCGCGAGCGCCACCGATGCGCGCATCACAACTTTCTGAGATGCCTCCACACCGACGTGGCGCTGCCTGCGATTCCGATCAAAGCTCCGCTCAGGATTCCCGCCAGAATCAGCCGATTATCGAAGAAGACCAGCCTGAGAAACCGCGTATCGACCAGTCTGTATGCGATCCAGGTCAGAAGCAGAGCCAGCAATCCACCAAGAATTCCCTTGATGAATCCGTCGATGAGAAATGGCGCGCGCACGAATCCGTCAGTCGCGCCCACAAGCCTCATGATGCTTATCTCCTTCTCACGCGCGAGAACGGAAACGCGAATCGTCGCGCCGATGATGATGATTGCAACGGCCGCGAAGGCGACGCCGAGGCTCATGCCCGCGGCCTGAGCGATCCCCCTTAGCCGATACAGTTTCTCTACCCACTCCTCACCATATCTGACGTCGTCAACGAACTGGTACGACTTTACGCGATCCGCCACCGCCTTCACGTTCTCGGGGCTTCGCAATCCGGCCCGGAGGTGAATGTCGATTGACGCCGGGAGTGTTGCTTCCTCGAACACGTCGCTGAATTCACCGAGATCCCTGCGCGCACGCTCGAGGGCGCCCTCCTGGGTGACGAAATCAACGTGTGCCACCTCGGGAAAAGCTCTTACGTCACCCATCGCGGCGGCGACTGCATCCTGCGGCGTGCCCTCAGCCACAAACGCGCGAACTTCCACGCGCTCTTCCACGGAACGCAGCGCCTGGCGGATATTGAGCGCGACAAGCGCAAAAAGTCCGAACGCAAAAAGCGAAAACCCGATCGTCAGGACGCCGAGCGTGCTGAGGAGCGGCGCGCGCCGTGATGAATTTAGAGCTTCGCGCAGCGCCAGCATCTACTTCGCGCCTCCCGGGGCCGACGGCCAGTTGTTCTCGAGAGGTCCGCCGATTGCCGGCTGCCCGATGAGCGGAGTGTACCGCGTTTCCGGAGGAGGCTTGTCGGAGGAGTCGAACACGACACGGCCGTGGTTCAGCTCGATCGTGCGGAACTCCGTGCTCCGCACCATCTCGAGATCGTGCGTCGCCATCACCACTGAGGTGCCGCCTGCGTTGATGTCCTTCAGCAGCTGGAACACTCCTCGGGTTGCGCGCTCGTCGAGATTTCCCGTAGGCTCATCCGCGAGAATGAAGTAAGGCTCGTTCACAAGCGCCCGTGCAATCGCAACGCGCTGTTGCTCACCGCCCGAAAGATGCCTCGGGAGCTGCGTCGCCTTCGAGGCGAGCCCGACCTTGTTCATCACCCTCGCGACTTTTTCTGGAATCTCCGACTTCGGCGCTCCTGTTACCTCGAGCGCGAAGGCGACATTCTGCTCGGCAGTGCGGTCCTCGAGCAGCCGGAATTCCTGAAACACGATTCCGAGCTTTCGCCTTAGTTGCGCAATCTCGTTTCGCTTCGCGGTGTTGGAATGAACCCCGTTCACCCACACGTCGCCGAAGCTCGGCTTCTCTTCCATGTAGAGAAGCCTGAGGATTGACGTCTTTCCGGAGCCACTCGGACCGATGAGGAACACGAACTCACCGCGTTTCACCTGGAAGGTCACATGGCTCAATGCCACGCGTGAGCGAGCGTACTCCTTGGCCACATCCTGAAGCCGGATCATCGCTTGCTACTGCAGCGCCTGCTCGATATCGGCGATGATGTCGTCCGCATCCTCGATGCCGATGCTCAGGCGGAGGAATCCATCGGGAATACCGATCGCCGCGCGCGCCTCACTGGTCATGTGCACGTGCGAGCTGTAGCGTGGCTCGATAACAAGGGTGTCGACGCCGCCCAGACTGGCAGCGTAGGTGATGAGGCGCGTGCTGCGCACAAACTTGTCGGCCGCGGTGGCACCGCCGGCTAGCTCGATTGCAAGCAATCCGCCGAAACCGTCGAGCATTCTCTTCGCGATTTCATGATCCTGATGGGTCGGCAACCCGACGTAGTGAACCTTGCTAATTTCCGGGCGAGTCGTACACCATTCGGCGATTCGCATCGCGTTTTCATTGCAACGCTTCACCCTCACATCGAGCGTCTTCAGCCCGCGCTCGAGAAGCCAGCAGGCAAACGGGTCAGGCGCCTGGCCCCAGACGGCCATTTTCTTCCTGACTTCATCAATGTACGACGCAGTGCCGGCGACAACGCCACACAGGATGTCGTGGTGACCATTGAGGTACTTCGTGGCGGAGTGAATCACGACGTCGGCGCCCTGTGAGATCGGCCGCGCGTTGATCGGGCTGGCAAGTGTCGAGTCCACGACCAGTGCGACACCCTGCGCCCTGGCCATGGTTGCGATCTGTGTGATGTCGAGCACCCTCGATGTGGGGTTCACCGGGGATTCGACGAAAATCGCCCGCGTATTCTTGCGGATTGAGCTGCGCCAGACCCGCCGCTCGTCCGGGTCCGCAAACGTCACGTCGATTCCCATAGTGACGAACTCGTCCGTAAAGAGCCGCCGCGTTCCACCATATATCCATGCGCTGGAAACGAGGTGGTCGCCGGGCCGGAGCAGAGCGAGAAGCGCGCAGGCGGTCGCGCCCATGCCGCTCGAGAGAACCAAGGCCGCCTCGGCGCCCTCGAGCATTGCGATACGCTTCTGCACGACCTCTTCATTCGGCGTGTTGCCGTAGCGCGTGTAAAGAAGCCCTTCGCCTGTCCCGAACTCCTGAACGAAATTGACGGATTGCACCAGCGGCTGCGCGACGGGCGAGCCCGCCCCGCGGGGCTCAATCCCGCCACGAACGGCGATTGTCGCGAGGCCCTTTGGCTTTATGCGATCGGCCACGCGCTATCCGACCGCTTTCCCGCGCGGCGGCGTGTCGAGATCAGGCTTCGTGACGACGACTCGCTCTGTGAGCGCCACGCCCGCGATGTCGCGCACGACTACAGCCCCGTCGGGAACTGCGTCGTCAATCTCCACAACTGCCAGCTCGTTTCGCCGCGGCCCCTCAACCCATGCAAGCTCACCTGCAGTGAGAAGCCGGATCCTGGCATCGGCCGGGCTGAGTCGAATCATCGGACCGCGCTCGAGGTCGCCGCGCTTGGTGGAGATGTATTCGATGACCCCCAGCGCTGGCCGGAAACGCGATTCCAGCCGGATTTGAGAATCCGGAAGGCGCATTCTCTTCATGATAGCGTCGAAGGAGAATGATCCGTCGGTGCGAACCCGCCCACTCTCGAGCCTGACGAGTCCCCGCACAGGCACACGTACACATGCTCTTCTCTTATTACCAGACGCCGCCGCCACAGGTCCTC
>JBDSVO010000164.1:0-30488 GCA_039927215.1 Gemmatimonadaceae bacterium | reverse complement strand
TCGCCCCCGTCTCGAGCACCTTTTTCGGCGTCGGTAGCTTCCGCATTCGGTATGCCCGCTGGATGCCTTTCTGAACGCCAAGGTCCAGATCCGGAAGTACGTCAGGCCGCCCCAGACGAAACATGAGGAACATCTGCGCGCTCCACCTGCCGATGCCCTTGACCTGCGTCAAGGCATCGATGATCTCCTGGTCGTTGAGCTCGTGAAGTGTTTCGACCGCAAGCGACCCGTTGAGGGAATGCTCCGCGAGATTCCTCACATACTTCGCCTTCTGATTTGACAAACCTGCCTTTCGCAGCGCGTCGTGTTCGGCCGCGACGACTTGTGGCGGAAGAGGCGTTTCTGAATTGAACATCGCGCGCACGCGCCCATGGATTGTCGCTGCAGCTTTGCCCGAGAGCTGCTGGTACACGATCGACCGGATCAGCGCGTCGAAATGCGTTCCCTCGGTGCGCAGCTGCAGAGTGCATGGCCCCACCTTGTCGATCACCTCTATCATTACCGGATCGACGCGCCTGAGATGCGCGAGAGCTTTGCTGTAAACCGACGATGCGCGCGCCAGAATGCCTCGGCTATTTCACGACAGGTGATGGTATCATATCCAAGTCCGACGGCGAGGATACCACACGGCCGGCTGATACTGTTATTCCAGTGATTCGGCCGGTACGCAAATACCTCGAAACAATCCCTCTGCAGCTCAACCCGGTTGACTCCTGCTGGCTATTGCTCGCATTCTGGAACGATCGCCCCGCGCGGGTATATTACTAGACTTCCGCCTCAAGTTACCACCGACGCCCACCTGCCTTGCCGGGGGCGAACTGCGCCCAAGACGGAGTCACTCGATGAGATTTCTCTACTGTAACGCCTTATCGCGGGGATTAGCGGCTGCCGCCACTACTATAGTATTCGCTCCCCCGCTGGTCGCCCAGAATCCGGTCGCTCCGACTGCCGCCGTGTCGGGACCGACATGTGATATCGACGAATCCAAGCCCCAGGCGGTTGCTCGCGCCACGTTCATGATGACCCGCGCGCAGTCCGCAGCCCGGACAGGAGCGGCCGCCAAGGATCTTCGCGATGTCATCGCCGGACTTGATGCACCGGCCGCAAAAACCGGGAACCCTCTCGCACGCGCATACCTTCTCGGACAGGCGTACATCCTTCTGCTCGACCAGCCTGGCATCTCACCGATCATGACGCGCTCTACGGTCGGCCTCACCTCTGATCCCACCGGTTCGATAGACCTGTTCGCTGCCGCGGACTCGGCCTGGACGATCGTGGAGGCGAGCTCTCCCGCCTGCGCTGCGATCGGAAAACAGTGGAGGCAGCAGAAGCAGTGGCTGGCAGTTACGAACGCCGCGATCAACGCGGTCAATGCCAACAAGTTCGACTCGGCCGAGATCTACGCGAAGCGGGCGCTGATCCTCGATAGGAACGCTCCCTATGCGTATTCCGTCCTCGCGAGCGTGGCGAAAAACAAGAAGGACTACAAGACGGCGGCCGAGTACTGGAAGAAGACGCTGGATGCTGCAGGCAACGATACCACGTTCAGCGATGTTCGCGAACGGGCGATGTTCGACATGGCGGCGGCCGCGACTACTCGCGTTGACGCTGCACCCGCCGCCGAAAAGAAGGCTCTCGCGCGCGAAGCGATCAACGCCTGGACGACGGTATTCGCGCAATCGAAAGACGACATCCAGCAGACTTTTGCTCTGCAGAATCTGGCGAAGCTATATGTCACCGCCGGCGACAGCCTCTCGATCGGGAAGGCGTACGCGCCTGTGCTCGCGAACACTGCGAAGTACGGTGAGAACACACTGATGCAGGCAGGAGTGATGGCCTCGCAGTTCAAGCACCCGGATGATGCGGGACGCATTTTCACGATCGTGCTCGAGCGCAATCCCTACCAGCGGGACGCGCTCAACAACCTGGCGGCGAGCTACATCTTTCTGAACCAGTTCGACAAGGTGTTCCCGCTCGTTACACGCCTGACCGCTCTGGATCCGAGCAATCCTGAAAACTATATGCTCAACGCCTACGCTTACGCAGGTCTCGTGAAGGCCACCAAGGCTGCGAAGCTCAACAAACAGTACACGGATTCCCTGGTGGCCTATTCGACCAAGGCAGAAAAGATGGGCGTGAAGGTGACCTTCTTTGAGTTCTCGAAGGGCACCGAATCGACGCAGCTAGTAGGAACAATCGAGAATCGCGCGCCAACAGCGAAAACCTTTCCGTTCACGGTGGATTTCCTCGACAAGGCCGGAAAGGTTCTGTTTACCGAGACTGTTTCAGTCGGTCCGGTACCGCCGAAAGGCAACAAGGAGTTCAGTATCAAGAGCGCAAAGGGAGGCGTCGCCGCCTTTCGGTATAAACCGCTGGTCTAGGAGTCACCTCTTTGCTGATCCACGGAACGGGTGCGCCTTACTGGCGCACCCGTTTTTTCATTCGGTCGCCGGGAGACGCATCGGCGCTGCGGGAGTCAACACGCCCACGATCCAGAAGTGGTCGCCGTCGAACCAGAAGATTGCAATCTGCTCGAATCGCTCTGCAATCGCCATTGCCCGCTCTCTTGTCGTCATGATGGCGACGCTGCATTCACAGTGGCTCTCGTCAGGTGAGCAGGCGTCCACCCTGACGAACTGCTCGCCCGCACTTCGAAGCTCGTCTTCCAGCTGCGCCAGACGATTGCGATTCTTTTCCTCGTCGATGTTCTCTCCCCGCGGATTGTACGCGGTGACAACAGCGAATTGTCCATCCAGTCCTATCGAGCGAAGCGCCTTTCTGGTCGGTGGCTGGAGCGGCGCCCGGAGGTCGACCGAAATCTCCGGATCGATTCCGAATTTGAGGACCGTCTCCGGATACCCGGACCATTTTCCTGTTGTCGCATCGACCGGTTTTGACATGGTATTGCGCATTACAAGGATCACACCAGCTCGCCATGGTACAGTCCTTGACTGATTTCTTAGCGTGACACACGCCCAGATCTGGCCCGACGTTCTCTGGCTCGTTCGACATGGAGAATCCGCAGGCAATGTTGCGCGCGAAGCCGCGCTGCTCGCCGGTGATCACGTGATCGATCTCGATGTCCGCGACGTTGACGTTCCTCTATCGCCTCTCGGAGAGCAGCAGTCGATGGCACTTGGCCGCTGGTTTGCGGCAATGCCCGATGACGAAAAGCCCAACGTCATTTTGACTTCACCGTACCTGCGAGCGCGCAATACCGCGGCAATCGTCGCTCACGCAGCTGGACTGAACGATGACGCGTACTCTCTCGTCGTCGACGAACGTTTGCGCGAGAAAGAGTTCGGCATTCTCGACCGCCTGACCAGGGTCGGCATCGAAGCCTATCACCCCGAACAGGCGGAATTCAGGCGGCTGCTCGGCAAGTTCTACCATCGGCCGCCCGGCGGTGAAAGCTGGTGCGACGTGATCCTGCGGCTTCGGAGTGCAATCGAGATGATTTCTCGCGAGTACTGCGCCGAACGCGTTCTGTTAGTCTGTCATTCAGTGGTTGTTTTGTGCATGAGATATCTGCTCGAGCACATGACGGAGGAGCAGATCCTCGCTATTGATCGCGCCGAGGAGATCGCGAACTGCTCCCTAACGTCCTATCGCTACGATGCAGCTGCGCGTCCGCGCGGTGTGATGAGACTCGAGCTTTTCAATTTCGTTGCTCCGCTGGAAGAGGCCGGAGCGCTGGTCACGTCGAAGCCTGACGCGCGCGTCGCAGCGAAATAGCTGACGCGCTGGCGCGGGAGCTACTCTCCCAAAGGTGCCCGGCATGTCGGCAGCGACATAAGCCATCACTGCCATCACCGCGACGCACTCCGCCATCTCGCGCGGATGAGCTTGTCCATTGTGTCGCCATCGCTGTGGTGGTACCAGAAATAGCGCGTGCCATCCAGAACGAGAGCACAGACGACACTGCGAAGGACTGACACTCGAAGACTCGCGCGATTCTCCTGACACGAAGATGAGACGGCACTCGACAAGACGCCGTTTGAAACGAACGACTCGCCGGAGAATCTATTCCGCGTGCATGGTCGCGGCCCGCGCTATCATCGGGCTCGATTCGCTGGGCCGGACGGGCAGACAAATCGTGAATGTCGTCCCCACGCCAGGCTCACTTTTCACTGTTACATCGCCGCCGAGAAGCAGAGCGAGCCGCCTGGTCACCGTCAGCCCGAGTCCGGTTCCACCTGCGCGGCGTGTCGCCTTCTGCTCGACTTGCCAGAACGGCTCGAAGATCCGCTCAAACTGGTCCGGACTTATTCCAATTCCGGTGTCTTCGACGGATATCATCAGCTGATCTCCTTTCTGGTCGCCGGAAAGGATTATCCGTCCGTTGTCGGTGAACTTCACGGCATTGCTCAGAAGGTTGACGATCATCTGGCGCACCTTCACCGGATCTGTCTCTACAGCCACGTCGTTCGGTGGGAGCATCACCTCGATGTGAAGCCCTCTGGCGCGAGCCAGTGGCTCGACAAGCTCTGCCGCCGGCTCGAGAAGCGTGCTCAGCGACGCGCGCTCGAGATCCACCTTCTCTCGACCGGCATCGATTCGCGTGAATGTGAGTATCTCGTCGATCAGTGACAGCAGATGGCGCGCACTCGCCTTGATTCTCCCCAGCTGCTGGGCTTGCTGCTCCGTGATCGGGCCGCTTATCCCGTCGGCGAGAAGCTCCTGATAACCCATGATTGCGGACAGAGGAGTGCGAAGCTCATGCGACATCACCGCGAGGAAATCACTCTTTGCTCCGTTCGCACTTTCTGCTTCAGCGCGAGCGGCTTCGGCTTCTGCCTTCGCTGTCTCCGCGTCGCTGCGAGCGCGCTCGGAGCTCAATCGAACTTCACGCTCGCGCACGAATAGATCGGCGCGCTTTCGGTCCGTCACCCGCACCACTCGGGCGCTCCATGCAACGAGCAGGATAAATGTGACGATGTCGGCCACGGTAAAAAGCGAGGTTGCCACCTGGCTGCTGAAGAATCCCCGCTCCTCGCCGGCCAGTCGAACCATCCCGAATATGAATGGAAGCAGGACAGTGCCGGGGACCAGGCGGCGAGCTACGAGTCCGGCTGCGCCTCCATCGGCAACCAGACCCGGAAGTCCCCGGTGCAGCTGCGAGAAGAGCAAGCCAAGTCCGACGATTACGAACGTTATTGCGGAAATGAGCGCCATTCCCAGGAATGGCTGCATCGAGTAGAAGTCACGGACACCGAACGCGTATCCGACGAGTGCGATGAGTGCGACAATCAGAACTTCGAATGCCGCGATCTGAGACCTGAGACCATTCGTTCTCCGGTCCCTCGGCAGAAGTGCGAGGCCAAGCCCGACGAAGAGAAACGCGACTGCGGTATTGATGGCCATGCGAGCAGGTTCTCTGCTCGAGCTCAAAACCGCGCCGGGGGCCAGCAGTCGATCCATTCCGAGGTTGAAACCGAATACTAGCTCTGCCGCCGTGATCAGGCAGACGGCAATCACGAGGAGCGCGAGCACCGGCGAAAGCACCCTCAGCCAGCGCGACTGATAGCTGGGATATGAGAGAAAGAGCGAGAGCCCCGCGAGAACGAACGTCGCTGCCGTGAAAGGCGACATCGAAGGAATCGCGCCGGTTCCGGACACTCCCGGGATTCGAAGCCACCAGCCGGCGAGCATTGTTGCGCCGATCAGGACCGCTGCGCCGCCAGCCATGCGCGGCAGCTGTTCGAAGAAACCCGCGAAGGGGCGTCGCTCTTCGACGATACCTTCAGACACCGACATGTTGCGCCTTACCTCACCAGCCTTTTCTCGCCCTCAGATCAGTGATCTGTCCCGCGTGATGCGCACCATGGTCAGAATAAATCTTCAGCAGATCGTCGATACTGACCTCTCCACGCTCGGGATGCATTCCTCGCCGTGACCAGGCTTCATCTGGCAGCAGCTCCAGAAAAGCGGCCCATCGGTCATGGAGTCCCTCGAGCAGCTTGAGTGAGCTTCCCACCGGTAGTTGCGAATCTGGTAGCGCTGCCCACACATCCTGGTCATAAGTCTTGATCGTCGGAAAGTCTTCAGTTGCGAGCCATCTGAAACGGAGGTACGCATTCGCGTGCGAATCGGCAAGGTGGTGCACTACCTGTCTCACCGTCCAGCCGCCGTCACGATAGGGAGTATCGAGCTGCTCGTCGTTCAGTCCCTGCACCGCAGCTCTCACGATTGGCGGAGCATCGCGGATTTCGGCGATCTTGCTGTTACGTTCTTCGCGATTGAACATTGGGGAAGGCGTTAGGTCCCGTATTGGTCTATCAATCTTACTAAAGTTTATGACCCAGCACGATGTGCCTCACCTTCTTGCCGTTCTCGTCGCGCTTCTGGCGGCCACCAAGGTACTCGGCCTCCTCGCACAACGGTTTGGCCAGCCGTCGGTGGTTGGAGAGCTCGTCGCCGGAATCATTCTCGGAAAGTCGCTGCTCGGAATTGTCGATCCGTCGGATCCCATCATTCACGCGCTCGCCGAGCTCGGCGTGATTGTGCTGCTTTTCGAGATAGGACTGCACACGGACATTCGCGCGCTGCTCCGGGTGGGTGGCGAAGCCATGGCAGTCGCGGTGGTTGGAGTAGTTCTTCCGTTTGGGCTGGGATACGGGGTCTGCACAATGCTCGGATTGGCGACGCTGCAGTCGATCGTAGCGGGAGCCGCGCTGACCGCAACTTCCATCGGCATTTCAGCGCGCACGTTGTCCGACCTTGGACAGCTGCGAAGCTCGGAGGGCCAGATAGTGTTGGGCGCTGCCGTGATAGACGACGTCATTGGGCTCGTGATTCTCTCGGTGGTCGGCGGAATTGTCAGCGGCGTGTCGCTGAGCTTTCTGGGAATCGCCGGAACCACCTCGATCGCCGTTGGATTTATAGCTGTTGCTCTGATTCTCGGGAGTCTGGTCGTTCCTCCGGTTTTCCGTTTTATCGACCGTCTCGAAGCCTCAGGCACGCTCGGGGTCGCTGGACTGGCGTTCGCCTTTCTTCTCGCGTGGCTCGCGTCCCTCGCGGGTTCAGCAACGATCATCGGTGCATTTGCCGCCGGGATTCTTCTGCATAACACGCCTCAGCGCGCCCGCATCGAGAGCTCCACAACGACGCTTGGCCTGTTCTTTGTCCCCATTTTCTTCGCAGTCGTCGGTGCCGAAGTAGCACTCGGAGCATTCTCTGACCTGAAAGTTCTGGCGGTCGGATTAGCGCTCCTCGCTGTGGCACTGGTTGGCAAAGTCGCCGCTGGGTACGCACCATTCTGGTTCAAGGCCCGCAAGCTTCTCATCGGTGTCGCGATGATACCTCGCGGCGAGGTCGGATTGATCTTCGCCACCATGGGGCTCACTACTGGAGTGCTGACGTCCGAGCTTTTCAGCGCCGTCACCATGATGGTGCTTGCCACCACACTGCTCACTCCGCCGCTGCTTGCGTACATGATACGGATGGAGCCGCACGCGCCCGACGAAAGTGACCGGCCCGGCCGCGGTGGAATCGATGACCTCGTCGCCGGCACGGTTGAAACGAAGGCTATCCTCCCGCCTGTCGCGGCGGCAGACTCTGCAGGTACATCCACATCGCCTTGATTTCGTCGTCGGTGAGGAATTTCGTGTACGGCCACGGCATCACCGCGCTGAGAATTCTCCCATCAGGACGAACGCCGGTGCGAAGCGCTTTCATGAAATCGGCTTCGGTCCATTTTCCGATCCCTGCCGGTGTGAGGTTCGCGACCTTCACGCCCTGAATGGCGTTACCGCCAGAAAGATTCGGATTGTGACAGCTCGTGCATCCGCCGGTCTTCGCCAGATATTCGCCGTACTCCTTCGTCATGCCGATGGCGACCGGTGCGGGTCGCGGCGCTTCACGATTGATCATCCGTGCGGGCACGAGAGGAAAGGGCGTCATTACTGAAAGAATTCGTGCGATTGGTCCGATGGCGGGCTTTGGGATCTCCTGATCGACGGGTGGCATGCTCCTCACGTATGCGATGATCGCACCGAGGTCGGAGTCATTGAAATGGGTGTATGCTTCTGACGGCATGAAGATCAGCGGCTTGCCGTTGGCACGTACACCGTATCGGATCGATCGGACGTAGTCGTTGTCGGTGTAGCTCGTGCTGACTCCTCCTTTCCCACGAGTCAGGTTCGCGCTCCACAATCTCGCGAACACCGGGTCGTCCGAGATCATCTTCCCGGCCAGGTTGTCTCCGTGACAGTCCGTGCATTTTCCGACTGCAACTGTGAGATGGCGTCCCCGTTCGACAGCCGCAGGATCCGTTGGAACCGCTATAGTCTCGGCTTGCGTTGGATACGTCTTGCTCATCCGCGCGGAGGTAACGGCGTAAACCACTCCAACGCAGATCAGGATTATCGCGACGATCCCACCGACGATGTAGCCGACCCATTTGAGCAACCGTTTCATCAGGCCTCCGCCCACGGATGTCAGTCCTTGCAGCGAGCGCGAAAAGTACGAACGCCTGGTTGGCTGGTCTAGCTCGGTTTATGCGTGCAGCAGACCGCCGCGCTTCTGTTGTCCATCGTCAACAAGGAATTACTTGAATGCAGTATCGCCGGCTTGGAAGCAGCGACCTCGAGATATCGGAAATCTCGCTCGGCTCCTGGCTCACGTATGGACTCGGAATCGACGATAGCCTCGCACTGGCTTGTATCACGCGAGCATTCGAGCTGGGCATCAATTTCATAGACACCGCGAATGTCTACGGCCGCGGCGCCGCAGAATCGTTTCTCGGGAAGGCGCTTCAGGGCCGCGACAGGTCTTCATATATCCTCGCGACGAAGTTGTACTTCCCGATGACCGACACCGATCGCGGTCTCTCCGCGAAGCAGATCTACAAGCAGATCGATGCTTCGCTTGCGCGGTTGCGCACGGACTACGTGGATCTCTACCAGTGTCACCGTTACGATGTAAAGACTCCGCTCGATGAGACGATGGAAGCGCTGACGCAGGTAGTCCGTCAGGGCAAAGCGCGCTACATCGGATTCAGTGAATGGAATGCCGACGAGATCGCCGCGTCACTCGCTATCCCCAACGTCGAAAAGTTCATCTCGAGCCAGCCGCAATACTCCATTCTATGGCGGTTGCCTGAGAAGGAAGTCTTCCCGCTGTGTGCGGCGAACGGCATTGGCCAGATAGTGTGGTCTCCGCTCGCACAGGGAGTGCTCACCGGAAAGTATCTCCCGGGAAAGCCGCCACTGCCCGAGTCACGCGCAGCGAGCGAACTGATGAGCACATTCTTCGGGGAAGATTTGCGGAGCGAGCACACACTCGAGGTCGTCCAGCAGCTCCGTCCTGTTGCCGAAGCCGCCGGACTCACGATGCCTCAGCTCGCGTTGGCGTGGGTTCTCCGCGATTCTCGCGTCTCGTCGGCCATCATTGGCGCATCGAGGCCGAGTCAGGTGGATGAAAACGTCGCCGCATCGGGAGTGAAGCTTAGTGCGGAGACGCTCGCTCTGATCGATCGCATGATTCTTCCACTTCTCGAGACCTTTAGGGGAACTCAGTAAGCAACCGCGATACAGCCGTTGAATTTCTCAGCTCTTGAGGAAGCGCTCCGCGAGCTGCGCCAGGCGCTCATCGCCCGCGTCCAGGGCGCGTACGAGAATGCGCTCGACCTGCGGCTTAAGGCGCCCTTCTCCCCAGTAATAGCCGGTTGCCATTTCCGCGCTTCCAGTCTGTCCGTCGCGGGCAGCCTCGAGCAGAGCCTCCGCGGCAGCTTCGTCGTATCCCGGATCGTCGCGGTTTGGCAACACGATACGGCGTGAGGGGTCGCCCCACGATTCGGCGTCATCCTTGACGAACGCTCGCGACATTCTTCCTAGTGTCCTTTCACGCTATGTGGCCGGTATGGAGCTTCGACCGCCGCAAGCTGCTCGGATGAAAGCTTGAAGTCGAGCGCTCGCACAGCGCTGTCGAGATACTCGAGCTTTGTCGCGCCGACAATCGGAGCTGCAACCGCAGGCTTGGACAGCAGCCACGTCAGAGCAACCTCACCCGGAGTCACGCCGGCTTCGCTGGCAACGCGTCGTACCGCTTCGATTACTTCCAGATCGCTCGGCGAATCATACAGGTCCACGGCGTATTGATCATTCTCGGCACGCGTTGTCCCCGCTGATGGTGAAGGGCCCGTCCGCGCCAGCCGGCCGCGCGCCAATGGAGACCATGGAATAACGCCGAGGCCTTCGTTGAGGCAGAGCGGAATCATCTCCCGCTCCTCTTCACGGTAGACAAGGTTGTAATGGTTCTGCATCGAGACGAATCGCGCCCAGCCGTTTCGCTCAGACGCGCTCAGCGCTCTTGCCAGCTGCCATGCGTAGCCTGAGCTGGCGCCGATGTAGCGCACCTTTCCCTGATGGACGAGGTGGTCGAGCGCGGCGAGCGTTTCCTCGACCGGCGACGGATTCTTGAACCTGTGGATTTGATACAGATCGATGGTGTCGACACCAAGACGCCGAAGACTCGCGTCGCACGCTTGAAGAATATGCTTGCGGGAGAGACCGCCCATATTCGGTCCGTCACCCATCGGGAAATGCACTTTCGTCGCGAGGACGATTTCTTCCATGTTCGCCATCTCACGAAGGGCGCGTCCCGTGATCTCCTCACTTACTCCCATGGAGTACATGTCGGCAGTATCGAAGAAATTGATGCCAATCTCCAATGCCTTCTTGTAAAATGGCCGCGACTCTGCTTCGTCGAGAACCCACGGCCGCCATTTCGAGCTGCCGTAGGTCATGCATCCGAGGCAGATTCGGCTTACAGTGAGACCACTTTTCCCGAGCTGCGTGTATTGCATGACAGGATGCTATCCGCTCAATAGACTCGGCGCCATACTTCCGAACGCCGTGACGATTTCACACTGATTCGCCGCGATGACCCGCCCCTAGGCATCCGTGCCAGAGCTACCCGACATAACGGTCTATATCGAAGCGCTGGAGCGACACGTCGTCGGCCACGTGCTGGAGCACGTGCGCATTGCGAATCTGTTTCTCGTCCGATCAGTCGAGCCGTCGATAATGGAAGCCGAAGGCAGGCGAGCCACAGGCGTTCAACGAATCGGAAAGCGCATCGCGCTCGGATTCGAGACCAATCTCTGGATCGTGATTCACCTTATGATCGCGGGACGCTTCAAATGGCTCGCGGCCGGCGCCAAGATTCCCGGGAAAGTTGGCCTCGCGGCATTCGACTTCGACAACGGTTCGCTGATTCTCACCGAAGCCGGGACCACGCGACGCGCATCGCTTTACGTCGTGAGAGGCGAGCAGAATCTCAGGGAGATCAGCCGTGGCGGTCTGGAGCCACTCGAATGCTCGCTGGAAGACTTCTCCGAGCGACTGTTGAGCGAGAACCACACTCTCAAGCGTGCACTGACGGACCCAACGCTGTTCAGTGGAATCGGAAACGCATACTCCGATGAGATCCTTCATCGCGCCCGGATTTCTCCACTCCGGCTGACGAGTCGTCTCTCCGACAACGAGGTCGCGACACTGTTTCACGCAATGCGTCAAACCCTCCTCGAGTGGATCGATCGTCTCCGCGAGAGCGCGGGCGACGGCTTTCCGGAAAAAGTCACCGCTTTCAGAGAAGGGATGGCCGTTCACGGACGCTACGGACAACCGTGTCCGGTGTGCTCGACTCCCGTTCAACGCATCCGTTACGCGAGCAACGAGACGAACTACTGTCCCCGCTGCCAGACGGAAGGAAGGCTGCTCGCGGACCGAGCGTTGTCGCGGCTTCTCAAGAAAGACTGGCCGAAGTCCATCGACGATCTCTACTGAGGTTTCGGTCGCTCTAGACCCGGAATATCGAAACGAAGCGTCACCAGCGATTGCCCGCCGTCACATACCATCACGGTGCCGGTGATGAATTGCGCCGCATCCGAGCAGAGGAAAAGCGCGAGGTCTGCTATCTCGGTTTTTCTTGCAAATCGTCCAAGCGGAATCATTCGCGTGAGATAGTCGTGCGCCTGTTCAGTGGGGGCGAGTCGGCGCATGCCTTCCGTGTCCTCCACCGCCCCAGGAGCAATAGAGTTCACCCTCACGCCTTCGCGTCCCCATTCCAGTGCCAGCGTCCGGGTGAGCATGTCCACTCCGGCCTTTGCTGCACAGACATGAGCCTGCAGCGGCATCGGAATAAATGCCTGCGTCGCGGATATGTTCACGATCGACGCCCCCGGACGCTCGAGATGCTCGAAGACGGCTCGGCACGTATTGAACGTTCCAAGAAGATCTATGTCGACAACGGATTTGAATGCGTTCGCGGACATGCCGAGCGCGGGCGCGGGAAAGTTTCCTGCGGCTCCGCAAACTACGAAGTGGATCTTCCCGAGTTGCTCCCGGGTAGCGGCAATTGCAGCGGAAAGCGCACTGTAGTCCCGAACGTCCGCTGCGAATCCCACCGCTGTTCCTCCTTTCGCGGTGATGCCCTCGGCTGCAACATCGAGCTTCGCCTGCGTGCGGCCGATCAAGGCGAGCTTGGCGCCGTGCTCCGCGAACCGCTCGGCGATTGCGAGATTGATTCCGCTTCCGCCCCCGGTCACGAGCGCGACTTTGTCCTTGAGCTGTCCCGCTTGAAATACGGATGTCATGTGGCGCGTTGTCCGGTTTGGCGTCGGCTTCGTCGTATCACTGGAGCATTCCCTGCCCCAAACAATTCCTGCACGGCAGCGCCTGAGATTCCCTCGACAGCTTCACGATCCAGGGCGAGCACAATTCCGTTGTCAGTTGCGCTCTCGACGAGGAGACCAGCCGCCCGCATCAGCTGAACGTGATGCGATATCGTCGCTTTCGACACGCCGAATGCTTTCGCTAGCTCGACGGAGGTCTGAGGCTTGTGCGCGAGAACGGAAGCGATTGCGTAACGCGTGGTATCGCCGAGTGCGCGGAATGCCGTGGCGGCGTCGACGCTCGTGACATCGTCGCGCAATAGCTCCGGACGGAAAACAGGAAAGTAGAGGCGCACCGAGTCTGCGTCATCGGCATACGCGGCCCACAACCGCGCATCATTGAACGCAGAGGGAATCACATGAATCTCGCTGACGGACTTGTAAGGGTAGAGTGCGCGTCCGCGCAGACTGGCGACAACCTTTTTCTTTTCATCCAGCGCAACGGGCAAAGCGATGCCACGAGCGAACTCGGACGGAGTGCTGCTCTCGAGCGCCAGCCGCAATGCTGCCCGCGCTTCTGTCATACCCGCATCGAGGTCTCGCCACGTCTCACGGAAAACCAGAGTCCAGAACGTGTTGAGCGCATTTGCAAGATCGTCACGATATCCCGCTGGATCGCCGACGAGTCGCTCTAATGCAGCAGCGACGGCGCTCGACTGATCGAAGGGATGCAGACCCATCAGTGTCAGAAGCGATCGACCTGCCTCCGCTTCTGCCCGTGCTGCGTCACCGAGCAACTGCTCGCCTGCGACGAGCGCCGTGACGGTTTCCGTGTCACGGAAAATCCCCGTCAGAACTGCGTGTTGAAATGCTTCGTCGTCCCCCGTCTGGATCGCATCGAGGATTTCCGGGAATCCGGCATCCGGTTTTGAATCGCGCAGCGCATCGGCAAGGAGCGGCCACATCATCGGATGCGGAGCGATTCTCGCCACTATTGCGCTGAAATCATCGGGCAAAGATCTGTGGCTGCGTTGTCTCCAGGCCGCCGCCGCGTCGCTTCGCTCGGTTAATGCCCGCAACGCGTAGAAAATCTCGAATCGCGGCGTTACAGATACGCGTATCCGTGAGCGAAAAGGAAGCCTGCGAGCCATCTAGTTAGATAACTGTCTAACGACCGCACGACAAGACCGAGTGTCGATGAGGGTTGACGTCTGCCGGAAATATGACACGCCAATGTGGTAGGCACATAGCGTGCGGTTTCGCAGCCCTGCAGCTCCCATCAACTCTCTGACGCGAGACCCGGTCATGACACTGGACGTCCGATCCCCATTGACCACCGCGGCCATTGCCTTTTGTGGCTTTGTGATTGCCGCATGCACGACCCCCAACTCCAGCCCTGGTGTCTCCGGCGGAGCTCAAGCGCGTTCTGCCGCCCCGTGTTCAGGCCAGGGAGGCCTGCGGCTCCCAGCCGGTTTCTGCGCGACCATCTTCGCCGATAGTATCGGCGCCGCCAGACACATGGCAGTAGCACCAAACGGCGATGTGTTCGTAAATCTCAGGAGCAGCCGCCGAGGGCCACTTGCCTCGATTCCCGCAGGCCAGGTTGGGCTTCGAGACACCAACGGCGACGGACGCGCTGACGTGGTCGAAAGATTCGGGAGCGCAGGCGGAACCGGAATCGCTCTTTACAACGGCTTCGTCTACGCCGACCACGGGACTTCAATCGTCCGCTTTCCACTTGCCCCGGGACAGCTCAAGCCAGGCGCCGCTCCGGAGATTGTCGTGGCGAACATGCCGGGACAACCCGGACACGACGCACGGAATTTCGTGATCGCTCCCGACGGAACGCTGTATGTCAACTTCGGTTCGCCGAGTAACGCGTGTCAGGAGAAGGATAGAGTCGCAGGCTCACTCGGAAAGCCGGATTGTCCCGAACTTCTCACACGAGCCGGGATCTGGAAATTCGACGCAAAAGGATCGAATCAGGCACCGTCTATCTCGTCCCGTCACTCGACCGGGGTGAGGAACGCAGTGGCACTGACACTGTCTCCAGACGGTAGGCGACTCTTTACGATACCCCACGGTCGTGATCAGCTGTCACAGAACTGGCCGGCGCTTTTCACACCGGAGCAAAACGCTGAGCTGCCCGCGGAAATGCTCGTTGAAGTAAACGGAGGCGACGACTTCGGCTGGCCGTACTGCTACTACGACGGTGAGGCTCGCCAGTATCGTCTCGCGCCCGAATATGGAGGAAACGGAACCAGCGCTGGCCGTTGCGAGCGGCTGAAAGCGCCCATCTTCCCCTTCCCTGCGCACTGGGCGCCGAACGGGGCGCTCTTTTACTCGGCGTCGGGATTTCCCGCGAAGTATCGCAACGGGGTGTTTGTCGCTTTCCATGGATCATGGAACCGTGCTCCGCTTCCGCAAGCTGGATTCAAGGTTGTCTTTCTTCCGCTGCAAAACAACGCGGCAGCGTCGCAGTTCGAGATTTTCGCGGACGGGTTTTCAGTGGAGAATCCGCCACCGAATGGCGCCGCTCACCGGCCAGTGGGACTCGCGCAGGGACCTGATGGCTCGCTCTACATCAGCGACGATGCTGGCGGCAGAATCTGGCGCGTGACGTGGACGGGCGGCTGACCGTTACCGCCGCTCAGCGATGATACGTTGGCGTCTCGATGCTGAAAACTCCGTTCGCGGCATCTATCAGCACGACGCCGGTTCGGCCGACGTCGCTGCCCAGCACTCCGTCGAGGCTCACGACCGAGGCCGCCGCCGGCGCAAATATGAGCAGCTTCTGAAAGAGGAGATTGCGCCCGCCGAGCGAGAGCCGGATTCCGCGAATGAAACGGCCGCGAAATTTCTTCGTTCCCGCAAAACCTCCAACAAGCTGTCGCTCACCTAAGAACGTTGGGACACGGAATTTTCCAAGTATTCGCTCGGTTGCGTAGGTCTCCTGAGCGCCGGTGTCGAGACCGAAATGAATCGGGATGCCGCCCGGCGCAATGAGTCGAATAATCGGCGTTCCCACCCAGAAAAGATTTCGTGTCGGACTGCGTCCCACCTGTTTCACCGATTTTGTCAGCCTGACAGTGCTGTTCAGATAATCGATTCGCACGTTGAGCCGGCTGATGATGTCGAAGCCGATGATGCCATCGATTTTCTTTGCCGCAGCAGTACTGTTGGCCTCAGCGATTCGAACCTGCATCAGCTCACTCGAGACGATCATTGCGGTCGAGTTCGTGATGGAGATTCCTCCGATTTGGAGGCGCTTTATCGCCGCGGGCCGCGCCGGCACTCGTCCGGTTGTCGTGGCTACTTCGAGCGTATCGCTGACCAGTGCCTCGACGCCACATTCCGCGGCGACGTCTGACGCAACTATCGACATGCTCGAGCCGGTGTCGAGCCAAAACAGCTTTTGCTTGCCGTTGATCTCAATTGGAATGACAGGTGTAGCGGCTACCGATAGCGTCAATGGCAGAATCACGGGGCCGTCGGGAAAGACCATCTCGCGACTGCGGACACCCTTGAACGCGGACGCCCATAGCTCCACTCCCGCGGGGTCCCGCTCCGTCGAGCCCAGCTCGATCGATCTCATCGGCGCCAGTTCGGCCAGGTCCTTCCACTTATCCTGGTACTGAAGCATTGCCGTCAGCAGAATGCGTGATGCTGAGCGCACGAGCGGGTCACCGGTATGGCGTCTGAGACTGTCGAGCAACAGCTCCGCCTCGTCGGCTTCCCCCGCCATTGCCATCCCCATTGCTACTGCAAACTGCCGCTCGTCGGAGGTCGTTGGATGTGCCAGCGGGTAGTCTGGATCGAGGTTCACCATCGCCGTCCAGAAATTCTTCGCGGGCGCCGGCTTGCGCATGCGCAGCGCCGGGCGGCTGGCCGTGTCCAGCATTACGATCGCCGGTGTCTCGACTTCGATTGGCTTCGAAGCGCAGGCAACACCTGCCGCGAGAAAAACTCCGGTAAACGCTTTCCTGGCCGAGCCCCAGACGAGGATTCGGGTCACAAGCTCCTGAGAGTTGACGAAGAGACTAATATGTCATCCGGCACGGGTAGAGACATTCGAGATACCTTCTCGGGCATCCACAGGCGCTCGGCGAGCGTATAAAGACATCTGAACAAGATTGCGCAAATTGATACCGCGCTGAAAACCAGGAATTCTTGTAATGGCTGAAAAAATTCGCAAGACCGATGAAGAATGGCGGCAGCAGCTGACACCGGAGCAGTTTCGAGTTACCCGACAGAAGGGCACAGAGCCCGCTTTCACTGGAAAGTACAATTCATCGAAGGAACCGGGGGTTTATCGCTGCGTCTGCTGCGGGAATGTTCTCTTCGATTCCGAGGCAAAGTTCGATTCAGGAACCGGATGGCCGAGCTTTTACGAGCCTGCCGCTCCCGACAGCGTCGCGACCGAGACCGATAGAAGTCTCTTCATGACTCGTACAGAGGTGATGTGCAGCAGCTGCGATGCCCATCTTGGGCACGTTTTTGACGACGGGCCGAAGCCGACGGGTTTGCGTTACTGCATCAATTCCGCATCCCTCGAGAAAACCGGGAAGTAGCAGGTTATCGGCCCGACTGCGGACCGGTACGCCAAAAGAGAGAGCCATCGCTTGACGATCACTGCGGGGCAGTGAGATTTCCGCTTTCCCACAACTACCTTGCCCCGCGGTACGGAGGAGTGATGCATTATCCCAGGATTTTCGGCGCAGCCCCGATATTGGCTGCAGTGACTCTCGTGGCGTGCTCAGTCAAGGAAGCGCCAAATAGCGCAGCGACGGATACTGCCGGCGCGACGGCAACCGCGACTGCGGCCAATACCAACGCCGCAAACGTCGTTCATGTCGTTGCCAAGGATTTTTCGCTCGAGGCTCCGGAAAAGATTCCTGCGGGCCTGACGACGCTTCATCTGATGAACGAAGGGAAAGAGATACACCAGGCGCAAATCCTCAAGCTCATTGACGGAAAGACGTACGCTGATTTCGCTGCTGCGTTGAAGGCTATGAAGCCGAACACGCCCCCACCGTCCTGGATAGTGTTCGCAGGCGGGCCCAATGCAGCAGCTCCGGGTGGAACGGCCGCGGCCACTTCGACCCTGCAGCCAGGCAACTACGCGCTCATTTGCTTCATACCTTCGAGCGACGGAGTTCCTCACGCAATGAAGGGGATGATGAAGGGACTCGT
The DNA here is from genome assembly GCA_039927215.1 of Gemmatimonadaceae bacterium. Lineage (GTDB taxonomy): Bacteria > Gemmatimonadota > Gemmatimonadetes > Gemmatimonadales > Gemmatimonadaceae > UBA4720. The sequence goes on along the minus strand of JBDSVO010000164.1, from coordinate 12,679 downwards.
TGTTACCCCCGCCACAGCAGCTCCCGCTGCTGAGCCAACCCCCACTACGACGCTGACGCTCGCCGACTACAAGTTCGACTTCTCAACACCGCTAAAGAGTGGCGAGAATGTCATCCGAGTTGAGAACGCCGCGGGCCAAAACCACGAAGTCGTTCTCTTCAAGCTTGCTCCGGGCAAGACGATGAAGGATTTCCAGGCCTGGCTCCCCGTGTCGGACAAGGACCCCAACGTGCCCGGGATGCCAGCCGGTGGTATCGTCGGCCTCGTGAAGGGAGAGCACGCGTTCTTCACCGCGAATCTCGATGCGGGCGATTATGTTCTCGTTTGCTTCCTTCCGGACTCGAAGGACGGGAAGCCACACTTTGTCCACGGGATGGTTCAGGCGATCAAGATCACCTGAGCTCGATCCATCGTGCACGAAACGACAAACCCGGGACTACTGTCGCGGGTTTGTCGTTTTCATCTCGCGGGCCATTCGTCCGAGCGTGACAGGCTCCGGAACCTGCTGCAACAGGAGTATCAGGTTGGTGAAAATGTGACACCCTGTAATTCGAGGAACCGCGCAGGCAGGATCTGAACAGAAAGGCGCCGGTCGGAATCGAACCGACGAATAGCAGATTTGCAGTCTGCCGCCTTACCACTTGGCCACGGCGCCGAAAGAAAATGCCTGTGCGCTGGTACGCACGGGCACTCGATTATCTTAGCCGAGCCTTACGCTGGTCGCTACCTCCGGTATTCCAATGCTGACATCCGCTTGATGCCGGGCCAGGGACGATTCTCGCCTTTGATTCCACGCCACAGGATGCGATTGAAGAGCTCCTCATCGGCCTGATCTTCCTTCGCCAAAGCCAGCCTACGGGATTCGCGCGCGCCAATTCCAACCCGCGGATTCTTCTCATCGAGCGATACGCTCGGTTTGAGCGCCACGTAAGGACGCATATCCGGATTCTCTCTCCAGACGTAGTTGAGCGGACGGCTGTAGTGGTCGAATTGAGACAGGCGCCCAAGGCCGAGGATGTCCTCGATCGTCGCAATGACGTCGGTTGTGTTGGCGAATGAATGAAATACGCCGCCCATGCTGTACGGAGATATCACCAGCAGTGGGGATCTGTGGGAATCGACGTGGTCGGGACCGTTCTGCGCGTCGTCCTCGAGCACGAACATCACACTGCTCTTCCAGAACGATGTCTTGGAAAGCGCCTCGACGATTCTCCCGAGGGCCAGATCATTGTCTGCCATGTAGGCGGCAGGAGTAGGGCTTCCGGCGCGCAGTCCCGCAGTATGATCGTTCGGCAGCCTGACGATTTCGAGCGCCGGCATTTTGCCGGCTTTCTCGAATTCTTTCAGCTCGGCTATCCAGATGTCTGCACGCAGCTGGTCCTGAATATTCAGGTTGTATGCCGGAAACCCCTCGTGCGTATGCTCCTGCAAATACGCCTTGGTAGCTCGATATCGCTGGGCTGGGCCATCCGGTGCCGTATCCTGCGGGATCGCGAACGCTCCATAATTTCGGAACGTTATTCCTGCACGCTGAGCCAGATTCCACAGATATCCGCTGGCCGGCTCAGCCACATCATCGTCGGGCACGACATCTCGATTCGTTCCTTCGAAGTCGTAGGTCCGCCCTCTGTCGGAGTAGTTCGACGGCGTTGTTTTCTGCACGTAGTCACTCGAGTACGACGCGGTCGACCAGTTATGTCCGTCAGCGCTTACCTCGGCGTTCACGAAGAAGCGGTCGAAGATCCCGAATCGCTCCGCCAGCGCGTGGTGGTTGGGCGAGACGGGACGCGGAAAAAACACAAGTGACGTGTCACCGTCACCGCCAGGAAGGTCACCGAGTATCTGATCATACGTTCGGTTTTCCTTGATGACGTAGATCACGTGCTCGATTGGCGGATATCGCCGCGTTGGGCGCGGTTCGTTCCACCCGTTCGCGCGTGCAACTCTGTTCGTGAGGCCCTCCAACGCCGAGGCGGTCGCATTGACCGCTCGAATCATCGTGACCGTGCCGGAAATCTGCCCGAGCGTGTAGGCGGGGGGGTTGAAGCGCTGAGGCCTGTTCGGCTGCGGGCCTTTTGGATTTGGCGCCGTTCCAATCCCCTTCGCATTTACGACAAATAGCGAGTCGTTTGCGACAGCGAGAGCTGCGGGATACCAACCCATCGGTATTCGTCCCGCAAGCTTGTCGGCGGTGGTACCACCGCTGGCTCCGGCATCGAGACCCGACGTTATCGGCGAGAGGTTGAAAACGGCAACAGCGTTGTTGTCTGCTTCCGCGACGAACAGTTTTTTTCCGTCGTCTGAAAGTGCCAGCGCGTTTGGCGTGCTGCCTTCATGCGGACCGGCGGGCGGAGGATCCTCGAGTGTCGTGATTACACGCCGCGTCCGCGTGTCCATCACAGCTATTCGATCCGTGCTGCCGGACGCGATGAAGAGACGGTTACCGTCGCCCGACAGGACCATTGCGGACGGATGTCGCCCGGCAGTCACCCTTGCGACGCTCTGCAGTTTTCCGGTTGAAGCAGGTCGGAAGACGGATACCGTCGACCCACCCCATGCTGATACGTAAACAGTACCGTCACGCGCGACAGCCACGCCGTATGGATAGCGTTCGGTTGCCAAGCGCTGCGTGACCTTGCCTGTCGCCAGATCGACCACGGCAACTGAGTCCGCGAGATTCTCCGCGACGTACAAAGTATTCCCGTCGGGTGAGACCCCAACGCCTGCAGGATAGCGCGTTCCATCCTTGTTCTTTGGCTTCGCGGCAAGTGTGATTGTGTCTGCAATCTCCGCGCGGCCGTTTGACCATTTGTATCGATGGACTACGTCGTCGTTTCCCCCCGACGCGTACAACGAATTGCCATCGGGACTGAACACCAGTCCGAGAAAAGCAGACGCTTGTGGTATCGTCTGAACGATCGCGCCGGTTCCGCGATCGAGAACCTGCACTCCCTGCTCCCCCCAGCCGTTGAGCAGGAGAACAATGCGCTTGCCATCGGGCGACAGCGTCATTGCCAGCGGCATGGAACCCGCGCTAAAGGAACGACCAGCTGGATCGAGATACACCCCGGTCGGTAGTCGCGGGCGTAGCGCCGAGTCGCCCTTTGTTTCTGTGTGCTGCGCGCTCTGCGGTGTGCAGCTGGCGATGGTTGCAGCTAGAGTGAAAGCAATCTGACGAAGTCGCATCGTGCCTCGGCTAATCAATGGAGTGCGATACAAAGATGTCATTGACAGTGTTCTGCGCCAGATCGATACTCCCGCCGTGAACGGGGCTAGTGACGCGATTCGAGTCTTGCCGGCAACGGAACGGGACACATCGCTGATCCTTTCCTTTATCAGGAGCCTCGCTGAATACGAGCGGCTTGCCGACGCCTGCGTCGCCACCGAGGAAGCGATCCGGCGCTCACTGTTCGACGAGAATCCGGCGGCTGAGGTTCTCCTTGCTTACTCGGGAGGCAAGCCGGTAGGCTTCGCGCTTTTCTTTCACAACTATTCCACATTCATTGCCGCTCGCGGCCTCTACCTCGAGGATCTCTTTGTAATCCCCGAAGCGCGTGGCCAGGGCGCCGGTCTCGCGCTGCTGTCTGCGCTCGCGAAAATTGCGTTGTCTCGCGAATGCGGCCGGATGGAATGGTCAGTACTCGCCTGGAACCAGCTCGCGATCGACTTCTATCTTCGGATTGGCGCTGTTCCGCTCGATGACTGGCGGATGTATCGCTTGACTGGTGAGCCACTGCGCCGGCTGGCCGGACCCCTGTGATGGCCGTTTCGAGCCCGGCTTTTTTTCGCCGCCGATTTGCGCCGCTGATCGCAGCGTGGGTGATCGCCCTGGCCGTCGCCGGGTTGCTCTATTGGATAGAAGCATCTTTCCCGGCGTTTCACGAAGTGATGATCCCGCTCTACTGGATCATTGGTGCGCTGGGAATTCTGGCGACGTGGCGATGGTTTAGAACCAGAGGGAGAGGAGACAGGCGAGGCAAGGATCGCAGGCACGCGGATCGTCGCCACGAATGAAGCTCGACCTGCGCTCTTACCCGCTGTTCGACACCCTCCGTGGTCTTGCCACGCGAGCGGGTTCTCTCATCGGTGCGCTCGGGATCTTCCTCGTCGGCGGAATCATCGTGGCCGCGATCGGAACGTTCCTGTTCGCCGAGCTTGCCGAGCACGTCATGGCTGGAGGTACTCAGGCGTTCGACGAGGCCGCACTGAGGTGGATCAGGGATTACCACAGCCCGGGCCTCGACGAGGCAATGTTGGAGATCACCGCGCTCGGCACCGGCACAGTCGTGATCATGATCGTCTGCGTCTCAGGACTCTTCCTGTCGCTTACCCGCCACAAGTACTCCGCACTGTTGCTGCTTGTCGCGACGGTCGGCGGAATGCTTCTCGACACTGTGCTGAAGCTGCGGTTCGACCGGCCGCGGCCTCATGTCTTCACATGGGGAACGCAGGTCGCGATGTCGTCGTTCCCGTCAGGACACGCGATGAGCGCAACAATCGTTTACAGCACAGTCGCTTACCTCGCCGCACGGCTGCAGAAGCGACTCTGGGCGCGTTGGGCAACGATGCTCCTGGCCGCAGTGATCATTCTCATGATAGCGATGAGCCGGATTTACCTCGGAGTTCATTATCCGTCTGATGTGTTGGCGGGAGCGATCATTGGCCTTTCATGGGCGGCGTTCTGCATGGCTACGCTCGAAGCGATTCAACGATTCGGGCAGCGGCATGCGCCGGAGATCAAGAAAGACGAGACGCCCGCGCCTCCAGCCGAAAAGGGTTAGGCCACAGCCGGGCTTCGGCGGAGGTGAAATGCCGTGCCGTCCCACAGCACGAACGGCCGCTCTCCGGCGACAATGACCTCGAATGAATGCGTCCTCGCCAGAGCGCGCACCCGATTCTCGTCGCCCGGAGTATCCGAGTACGAGAAGTTGAGGATCACGAAATCGCCGCCGGGCTTCAGCGCGCGCGCAACTTCTGCGAAATAGCGATCGGCCAGCTCGGCGCCTGATTGATTGATATAGGGAAAGGTGTCCACCGCCACGGCTGCGTCGAACATCGCATCACCGTAATCTCCGAGATCCCGTCCCGTTCCTTTTCGCAGATGCACATTCGTTAGCGGAGCACAGCGGCGTAGCGCAGCATTGATCATCTGCGTCGAGACGTCAATGCCGTGGACTTCCGTGACTCGTGGCGCCAGCTCGACTTCCAGTCGGCCGATGCCACACCCGATGTCGAGAATCGTTCGATCGGCGGAAACAATACCCCATCGTTCCAGCTGCAGAATGACTTCCTTCGTCGCGCGTTCGAGCAGCTCCGGATTGCCGAGCGAGTAGAGAGCCACACTCGCCTCTTCGGACTGCTGCACCGACCAGTCGAACAGACGCTCGCAGAATGCGATTCCCTCATCGATTGTCCTTGCCTCTTCCGGAGAATCGAAGTCGGACCTGAGCATTTCCGCGATTCGGCGGCAGCCGCCCTCGTTTTCCACCACGAGCTGCGTCAGGTCGTCGACACGGTCGCGAAGTAAGCTGTCGCCGGAACGCGACAGCGTTGCCGCGCGTCGAGTCACATCATCAATCGCGGCGCGAACAACCGTCGGATCCTCGGTTTCGATGAGCAACCGCATCAGCGCGACCGAGGAGGAGATGCTGCCTTCGAGACAGTGAACGAGAATGTCTCTTACCGCATCGTCATGCAGGTCCTGCACGAGACGCTTCACCGCTTCCGATTCCTGCCCCGTTCGGCGCGTCACTCGTGAAGCCAGCCCAATCGCTCGAGCTCGTGAAGGCCGTCGGACATCACTCTCTCACCTATGTCGTTACGATACCGCACGTTCGGAATGACGATTTTGTTCACGACTCGGTAGGCGCTGTCGCGGGCGGCCTGGACGGTGCCTCCGCGACCAGTCACGACCGCGATGTATCCGATCATTCCAGCTGTCACCAGCTGGCCTTCATGCATCGCGACTTCACCAAAATGAATCGCATCTTGATCCTGTTCCGTCATCTCGTCGGTGAAGTTTATCGGCGTGTTCTTGCCGAGTTTCTCGTATCCCTCCGAATAGGGAAACGGTGGAACCGTCATGACCACGCCAACTGAATAGCCATCATGTGTGCGAAAGCTCGTTCCGTCCCGGGAGATCATGCGGGCGAAGATCTCATCCCAGGTATCGACATGAAGTGCATCGAGGATCGGAAAACCCGGATATCCGAAGCGGCTGGTGAACTCCAGTGGCCAGATTCCTTCGTCATTCACGATGGTGTTCAGGTTGATGTACCCACAGTATCCGGACGCCTGTAGCTTCGACTCCAGTCGTCCGAGCGTTGCGTCGAAGGTCTTTTCCGCGCGTCGGTACGTGACAACGGTTCCCATCTCGCCCGTGAGCTCGCCGACGTCGCCCGGAAAGAATCGCTTGTGCTCCCAGTCGAGGTTCGCAGGCTTCAGAAATTCCCTGCCGTTGAAGAAGCTTCCGACACCCACTTCGACACCCGACACACGGTCCATCAGGACGAAGCTTACATCACAGTCGCTCGGCCAGCGCTTGCGCGTTACATGCAGCATTGCAAGCATGTCTGCGCCGTTTTCCATCTCGCCGAGGTAAGTGGTGTTCGACTGCCATCCGGTGCCGTTGAGCTTCAATACGTATCGTCGAGGGCGTTCGCGCACGAACCGTAACGCGGCATCGAAGTCCTCAAACTCATGCGTGGGGATGGTGGCAATGCCGGCTTCACGAAGGAAACCCTGACCGAACGCTCGATCTCCTTCTAAACGGTCACCGAGCGCACTGCCTCCAATGACGTTGTAGCCTTCTGCGCGCAGCTCGTCCTGTGTATTTCCGTCCGATGCTCCTTCGAAAAGGATCACTCCTTCGTTACCAGCGTTACGAACCCACTCGAGCTCGTCACGCCAGTCGTCGGTAAAGGGAAGCATCCCTTGCATCACTCCTTCCGATGCCGGGTCCGACATGTACACCCGGACTTGATGCCCACGCGACATGAGCCGCAGATACATGTCGCCCAGATCGTTCGTTTCACCCACTCCCAGAAACCTCACGCAGGCGCGACCGACAGCTGAGACACTTCGCCATGGAGATATGCACGTAACCGAACCTCGTCCCATCGATCGAGCAGCCAGACTCTGGTCGGGAAGGTGCTCTCCACCGACTGGAGTGTCGCGATACCGCAGCGTGCGAACCGCGAGCAGATCATGCGAACCTGTTCGCTGGCTCTTGGTGCACCACGCTGGATACGGGAATCGCCACGAGAGAATTCTCCAGCCATCAGCAGATAGCCAAACGATGCGGAGCTGTCGGGACCGACGGCCCGAAGTGTCTCCCCTGAATCGTTGAGAAACGCTGTGCTGAGTGAACGCAGGTAGCCACCGACCGCGCCGGAATATTCCCCATCGGCGATCAGCGCGACAAAGAGAGAATTCAATCGGTAGCCGCTTCTTTCCGCTTCCCTTATCACCTTTTCGGGGTCCGACAAGCTGCACCAGGAGAGCGCGAGAGCACTGGGCCGCACAGTTCTGGCGAGCTCGAGGGCGCGCATCAGATGAGCCGTGCCATCGGGGCCAGCGCCGGCTTCGACGGGAAGATTTCTACCTGGCGGTTCCGGCACGTATGGAGGATTGCAGACGAGAAGCTGGGCTTTCTCACGAAGCAGGAGATTCTCGGTGTTTCGCGAGTTGAGGTCGGCGCGCGTGAAGCGCACGCGACGAGTGAGCGCCAGCCTCTCCGCATTGTGTGACGCCACCACGGATGCGGAGGGATCCAGATCCAGGCCAAAAAGAGTGCTGTTCCGCTCGATCCTCAGAAGATGAAGTCCGACGAGACCGCTTCCCGATGTCAGCTCGGCGATTCGCAAAGGCTCTCGCCCCGGAATGCTCATTCCTGGCGATCGTGCATGAGACAGCGATGCTTCGGCTGCGAGCATGCAGAGCAGCGTGTCTTCGGGCGAAAAAAAGGACGTAAAGCGAAATGGGGGGACAAACGCCCGGAGACGGCCTGCTTCACTGAGCAGCGATGGTAGCGCCGACGAAGATGGCGTTGGCCGTCCGTACCGATATGGCACTGGCTACCTGCGTGTCGGATGCGGTAAAAGGCTCGCCTCTTGCAAAAGAGGACTGTGTTCCCTCGTTGGATGCAAGCAACGCACCGTCTACAGATGCTGGACTTAGTATGACCGCTGGTTCGATGCTGAAATCGATTGAGCTCCCGGAACTCCTATTGCTTGCGGAGCCGGTGGCATCGCGCAATGGCAAGGCGTCAGTCTCCCAGCAGCTTGGCAGGATCCTGGCGCATCCGGCGCTCGATGAATTTCTGACGAGCAATCCGGCCGCCGAGTCTGACCTCGTGAGCGAAGGGAGGCGATTGGCCGCCGCCGCCTATCCGCAAAACCGCGCTACCGACCGGCAGAGTGCGGGCTGGATCGATCATTCAGCACGCGATGAGCTGCATCGTGCGCTTCTTCTGCTCTATCAGCAGCACATGAAGCTGCCGCAGGACGGGGTGGCGGATTACCAGTTTCATCCGCTGTGCTGCAGGCTGATGCTCGAGCTCGAGGCGCCATGGGAGCGTGACATGCTCCGCCGGGCTCGCTCCGCTTATGAGCTTTCGCCGGAATCACTGCCGGCTGCACCCGAGGATTTTGCTGCGTGGTACCGCGCTACGGCATTCGCGCATCCGCTCTACGAGCACGACCTCTACAGCTTTGTTGCGTGCGAAGCAGACAGGCGCCAGCTGGAGTGGTTTTTCCGGATGGAGTGCGCCGGTGAAGCTGCATTCGACGATCTTGTCGCGCTTGCGCAAGTCGGAACGCGCGGCGAGGTGAAAATGGAGATGGCTTCGAACTACTGGGATGAGATGGGACGTGGCCGGAGTCACGCCGTGCATACTCACCTCTTCCACAAGCTCATCACCAATCTCGCATTGGAAGCACCACGCGCATCGGAGCTCCCGTGGCAGGTTCTGGCCGGTGTGAACGTGATGCTCTGGAGCAGTATCCCTCGACGAAACGCATTTCGTGCACAGGGTGCGCTTGGTGCCGTAGAGCTTCTTGCGCCACAACGTTGCACCCGGCTTGTCCATGGTGCGCTGCGGGTCGGAATTCACAAGAAGACTGTCGTCTATTACGGAGCACACGCAATCATCGATATCGCTCACGCAGAGGGATGGCTGTCACACGTCATCGAGCCGCAGGTGCGAGCGGTGCCTGCCTCACGCATCGGTATCGCGGAAGGGTTGATCGCGCGCGCTGATGCCAGCCTGGACTATTTCGACTATTGCCTGGCTCGAGCCAGGACTCTCGCGGCCTGAGCCGTCAAGCAGAAAATCTTCGGGCCGGAAATCTTCCACCAGGAAATCGTCCGGACGAAAGTCCTCGAAACGGAAATAGTCTTAGACGGTCGGTGATCCCGAGACGACGATTGGGCCGGTGGGAGCAGGCATGCCACCCGCCGGCTCTTCCGTTACGGCGACCGCCTTCAGCGCATTTCTGTCGAGCGCGTATTTCGCCTGCATGAATGCGTGTCCGCGCTGATCCGGGTTGAAAGTTCCCGCCGAGATCTTCGAGCTGTCAGTCACGAGCCATACCTGGTACGTCATGCCGGGCTTCGGTGGCGGCATAGTGTAAACCACGAACGTCCAGTCATTCGACGAAGGATTCCAGAACATGCGGCCCATTCGTGTCTGGTTGCTGCTCGCGAGGGGGACGATCTTCACGTCTGGGCTCGCCATCGCAGCGACGAGTGCCTCATTTTCTACGCCTCGTTGTCCCACGCTGTCCGGTGCGATCGTTGTATCCACCGCCGACGCCAGCTCAGCTCTCAGCGAATCACGCTCGGCCTTCATACGCACGAGTTGCATACTGACGACTACAAAAGCGATTGAGGCTGCGAGAGCAAGGAGAGCAGGCCCACTCATGAACGGTCGTCGTCCTTTCTCTACCGGCACAACCTTCCTTACTTCTGCGTCGACCGCACGCTGAGAACCGGGTGTGAGCCTGTGCCCCAATCCAGTGAGACTTGCCACTCCTCGTGCCAGGTCAGGCCGTCCGCCCGGAGCTGTGGAAGTCCGTGATTCTCGTTCTGCGCGCGCCCGCATCACGACACGCGAGCGAATGCCGGCGGCGCGCCCGCGATTCATGGTCGCGGGAGGCACGAGCTGCCCGAGCTGCGCGACTATTTCTTCCATCGCGACCAGCTCCGGCCCACACTCGGGGCACGCCACAGCGTGCTCTTGCACCGCGGCGCTCACCTCAGTCGGGGCGGCACCGAGAGCAATCGCGGCCAGCTCCGCGTACGCCTCTTCGTGGCTTAAATCAGTCACTGCGCGCCCTCGCGATACATCGATAATGGCTCCCGGAGTTTCTGCATCGCCAGACGCATTCGGGTCTTGACAGTTCCCAGCGGTTGCCCCGTGGCTTGAGCAATTTCCGTTTGCGTAAGGCCCTTGAAGTATCCAAGCTCGAGCACTTCACGCTGTTCCTCCGGGAGCTCACTCAGCGCCGCGAGAACGTACTTTCGGCGCTCTGCCCCTTCGGCCGTCTGTGATGGGTCCGGCGCGTTGGACGGCATCTCGGCCAACACCCATCCCTCGCGTGTCAGTGGATCTTCCCGGCGGCGTGCTTTAGCGCGCAATCGATCGAGAGCGCGACGACGGCCGATGGTGAGAAGCCACGTCGAGACTGCTCCTCGTGAAGGCTCGTAAGACGACGCCTTCCGCCAGGCTTGCCAGAATGTTTCCTCGACCACGTCTTCCGCCTCGTCCGGATCCTTTAACAGGTGAACAACAAGAAAATAGAGCGGCCGCATCCAGCGGTCATACAGCGCGCCCAGCGCCGTTTCATCGGCGTCACACATCCTCCTGATCAGCGCAACGTCTTCCGCGTTTGATCGGATCTCACGGGTATACGGTGCGTCCTGCTCCGATGGATTCATCTCCCGCGAATCTACAGCCAAGTGTTTTAAGCCGCCAAAGTTGCCCCCTCGTGACGCGTGCCTGCACGAAAAACGAAAGCCAGTAGCGCGCTGTATCGGCTACTGGCCTTTCCGTCATTCGTTTCCGGCGGCTTGGATCAGCTCAATACTTCGCAAGATAGTTGTCGAGCTCCCATTGCGAGACCTGGGTGATGTATTCCTCCCACTCCAGCCTCTTGGCTTCGAGGAAGTTCGATGTTATGTGCTCCCCGAGCGCGTCCTTGATCACCTGATCTCGCTCCAGCTCGTTGCACGCTTCCTCGAGATTGTGCGGCAGGTCGTCGATCTTGAGCCTGCGTTTTTCACGATGCGACATCTCCCAGATGTTGGTGTTCACCGGCTCGCGCGCGTCCAGTTTCTTTTCGATACCGTCGAGTCCGGCCGCCAGCTGCACCGCGAGAGCCAGGTATGGATTCGCCGAGGGATCGGGAATTCGAAGCTCACATCGCGTGCCGAGACCGCGTCTGTCCGGAATGCGGATCATGGGCGTTCGGTTTCGCATCGACCAGGCGACGTTCACCGGCGCCTCGAATCCAGGAACCAGCCGCTTGTACGAATTCACGAGCGGATTGGTGATCGCGCAGAATCCGCGAGCGTGATTGAGAAGTCCGCCGATGTAATGCAACGCAGTCTGTGAGAGCTGCCACTTGGCATCCTTGTCCCAAAATGCGTTCTCTTTCCCCTTGAACAGCGACTGATGCGTGTGCATGCCGCTTCCATTCTGGCCGTACACCGGCTTCGGCATGAACGACGCCATCAGGCCGAACTGTTGCGCGACGTGTCGCACAACAAATCTGAAAGTCGCAATGTTATCCGCGGTCTTCAGCGCGTCCGCATAACGGAAATCGATTTCGTGCTGGCCGTGAGCAACTTCATGGTGCGCCGCTTCGACCTCGAACCCCATCTGCTCGAGAACGTCGACAACAGCCCGCCGCGCGTCTTCTCCAAGGTCGACGGGAGCGAGATCGAAGTACGCGCCGACGTCATGTGTAACTGTCGTCGCTTCGCCATCCGCACCGAGCTTGAACATGAAGAACTCTGCTTCCATGCCGGCGTTCATCGTGCTGAATCCGAGCTGCTTCGCACGATCGAGTTGGCGTCGCAGCACAGCCCGGCAGTCGCCGTCGAAAGGCTCTCCGTCCGGCGTAGTGATGTCGCAGATCAATCGCGCAACACGGTTCTCCGGGTCGCCCCACGGAAATACCTGAAACGTCGCGAGATCCGGAGCGAGCAGCATGTCGGACTCTTCGATTCGAACAAAGCCTTCAATCGAAGAGCCGTCAAACATGATGTCGCCGTCGAGTGCCTTCGAAAACTGCGACTGTGGAAGCTCGACGTTCTTGTTGATGCCGAGAATATCGGTGAACTGCAGGCGCAGGAATCGAACGTTTTTCTTCGCGGCGAGGTCGAGAATGTCCTTCTTGCTCGCACCTGAAGTATCAGGTACGGTCGAACGTGATTTGGGTGACAATGCTGCCTCTGATTTGTGGTCGGCGGTAGGGGATTTTGTAGAAGCCGGAAGCTAGGATGGTTGGTGCACGATGTCAAACGAAACGTGCGCAACGTGCACCATTTGGTCGGTTTTTACGGCGTTTTGGCCAAAAAATTCTCACGAATGCACTCAATTTGCGTAAAAACGGTGGTTTGCTTACCCGTTTTTCTCGGTGCCCCGCCGGTACCTCGCGCAATCGCGCACAATCCT
>JBDSVO010000163.1:0-4909 GCA_039927215.1 Gemmatimonadaceae bacterium | reverse complement strand
CGGTCGATTGTTCAGAGTCTCCGTATCTCGGGACGCGTTGCAGAACAGCAGGTGGGAATCAGCAGCGCTCAGCTCTACATCCTGGAAGAGCTTGCGGAGCGGCCCGCGCAATCCATCAACGAGCTCGCCGAGAGAACCTTCACGCACCAGAGCTCCGTATCGATGGTCGTGAGCCGATTAGCCGAGAGTCATCTCGTAAGTCGGACCTCGTCCCCCGGCGATGCGCGCCGTCTTTCCATCTCTCTCACATCCGAAGGGCGGGCGCTTCTCAGAAAGGCTCCTGACACAGCGCAGGCGAGGCTAATCGAGGGGTTGCGCACGCTGGACAAGTCCGAGCTCCGCGGTCTAGCCGACTATCTCGCGACGCTCGACGAAATTCTCGTAGAGAGTGCTTCAGAAGGCCGGAGCCGTCCGAGCGGCCCATCGCGGGTGCGCCGCCAAGCCTGATTCTAGCTCGGAGGCGACGCCTGAAGACCCTCTCGCCCTGACCATTGGCCCGGCCACCCGGGCAGAAACAGCGCAATCGCGACAGCAAGCAATGAGACGTAAAACGTCAGGCGATATGCGTTCTCGAACCCGATGAGCTGTTGTCGTCCCGCGCTCGCGAGCACCGTTGCGAGTACTGCCACTCCAATGGACTGCACGACGTTACGCGTTGCGTTTATCAGCGCCGATCCGCGCGCCAGTCGCGGCCTGGGTACGCTGCCGAGTGCAGTCGCAAATGTCGTCTGCACTGTTGTACCGAGCGCGAGACCGCGCAGAGCCAGCAGAAACATTATGAACACGATCGGAGTGGTCATCGTGAGGTGGGACAACTGCCACGTGTTGACAACAAGCACGAGGAATCCGAACACGACGAGAGGGCGCGGGCCGATTCTGTCATAGAGTTTTCCCGCTATCGGCGTAGCAATCGCTGCGGCGATGGCGAGCGGGAGCAAAATCAATCCGCTTCCGAGTGACGTTCGCGCGCGGAGGCTCTGCAGATACACGGGCATCAGAAACTCCGCGCCAAAAAGCGCTATGACGCTGACGTACCCGATGAGATTCGCGGTGAGAAACGTCGGCCGCTGGAAGAGACGGAAGTCGAGTAGTGGCTCCTTCGACGAATGGAGGTCAGTCAACACGAAGCCGACGAGGGCGACGGAGCCAACGGCGAACCACACGAGCGTGGTCGTTGCTGTCCAGCCGACTGTCGCTGCGATCGATGCAGCATACAGCAGGGAGCCAAAGGCAACGAGCGCGAGCAGCAGACCAACAACATCGAGGTGCGGCTTGGTACCCGGCTTCCATTCCCTCAGCCATCGCCTGCCGAGCCAGACGCCGAATACTCCTATGGGGACGTTGACGAAGAAAATCCAGCGCCACATTCCCTGGTCCACCAGCACGCCACCGAGCAGCGGACCAAGCGCGGGCGCCGTCATCAGCACAATCCCGAAGTATCCGAACGCCCTTCCCTGCTCGCTCGGCGGAAACGCGGCGTAGAGCTGCGCGCTGCCCAGAGGAAGCGCGATGCCACCGCCTATTCCCTGGAGAGCGCGCGCGACGATGAGCAATCCAAGGTTCGGCGCTACACCGCAGAGGAACGATCCGAAGACAAATACCGCCAGACCGCCGAGAAATACGCGCTTGATGCCAAGCCGGTCAGACAGGTAGCCCGAGAGCGGCGTGCTCATGCCGAGGGCGAGTACATAGATGCTAACGATCCACTGCGCCTCGCTGAGCGAAGCCCTGAATTCCGCGCGCAATGTCGGGAATGCGACGTTCACAACGGTAGTGTCCAGCACCACCATGAAAACACCGAACATCACACATCCGAGGACCTTCCATTTATAACGCGGATCTGCGTGAGCTTCTGTGCTCACGCCATTGCCTCGATGTACTTGATCCCGGCGCCCGTGTTGAACAGCACAACCTGTTCGTCAGGCTGTATCTCGCCGCGTTGGAGAAGTTTCCTGATCGCGGGGACGCACGCTGCACCCTCGGGTGCCACGAACAGTCCTTCCAGTCGTCCGATCTCTCCAACGGCGGCTAGAAGCTCCTCATCCGTAACTGCCACGGCCGACCCGTGCGAGGTTCGCAGTGCGTCAAGGATCAAAAAATCACCGATGGCTTTTGGTACACGCAGCCCGGAAGCGACGGTTGCAGCATTCTCGAATTCGGCCGCATGGGTCGCCCCCTCCTCGAAGGCACGCACGATTGGCGCGCAACCCGACGCCTGCACGCTGATCATTCGCGGTCGCTCTGGGCCTATCCATCCCATCGTCTCCATCTCTTCAAAAGCCTTCCACATTCCGACAAGTCCCGTACCACCGCCTGTCGGATAGACGATCACGTCCGGCAGCTGCCAGCTGAGCTGCTCAGCCAGCTCGTATCCCAGTGTCTTCTTTCCCTCCACGCGGTATGGCTCCTTGAGCGTCGAGACATCGAACCAGCCTTCAGCGTCCTGTTGTCGCGCGATCTCAGCTCCGCAATCAGTGATGAGTCCGTCGATCAGTGTTACGTACGCACCCGTCTGCTGGCATTCGACAACATTCGCGTGCGGAGTGTCCCGAGGCATGAAGATGTGCGCCTCGAGGCCCGCAGCTGCTGCGTAAGCGGCGAGCGCACCGCCGGCATTTCCCGCCGACGGTGCGGCGAGCTTGCGAGCACCGAGCTCGAGCGCCATCGACACGGCGGCCGACATTCCCCGCGCTTTGAAGCTCTGCGTCGGATTGAGCGACTCGTCCTTGATCATCAGCTCTGTCAGTCCAACGGCGGAACCGAGCCGTTTTGCGTGCAGTAAAGGCGTCCACCCTTCGCCCAGCGAAATGATGTCGGCGTCATTTTCCACCGGCATAACCTCCCGGTACCGCCACATGTCGGCGCGGCGGGACTTGAGACCATCGCGTGTCAGCGATCTCGATGCTCTGGCGAGGTCGTAGCGCACAAGCAGCGGCTTGCCGCAGATAGTGCAGACGTTGTGGAGCTCGCCCGCAGCATAGCTCGCCCCGCACGCCGAGCATTCGAGGTGAGTGACATTGGTCATGGCGGGACGAAGCGTCGACGTGCGGAGTGCGTGACGGTGGTCATCGTGCGGGCTAACTTACGCGAACTTGTGACTGCATGCTCCTCCTGATCGCCGCCGAGCGGGAACTCAACTGATGATGCCGTTCGCCGCAGGAAACGGCGTGTGGCGTCTCGTTGGTGCGATGCTCCTGATCGCAGCAGTGGCACTGGTGCTCGACTGGCGCGCGAGACGGTAGCGTGTACGGCGGGCACGTCGGCATCGCCCTCGCCGGCAAAGGTCTTCGGCCTGCAATTCCACTCTCGGTGCTGCTGCTCGCGACGCAATTACCTGACTGGGCCGACGCGGCAGTATGTGTGGCCGGGATCTCAGCGCCGCCATCCGGGATTCTTTCTCACTCCCTTCCGGCTATCGCCGTGCTGGGTGGCGCGCTCGCACTATTATACTATGGCACCTCACGCGATTGGGCCGGTGCCGGTCTCATTGGACTCACGGTCCTGTCGCATGCGATTGCCGACTACGCGACAGGACTCAAGCCAACGTGGCCGGGCGGCCCGATCATCGGCCTCGACCTTTACCGGCAGCCGGCAATCGATCTTGTGCTCGAAGCCGCGGTAATCGCTGTCGGATGGGTTATCTATCGCGGCAGTCTTCCCGAATCCCGGCGCCGGTCGTCTCCTGTGATGCTCATGTTGATCGCGCTGGTCTTGCTCCAGCTTGCCGCGTCGGTGAGTTTTGCGATGTTCCCCGGAATCAGGAAATGCTGAGCGACGGTGTGGTCAGCCGCGCCTCGCGCCACCCAAAGCAAGGCAGAGCCCATGGCGACTGAACAGTATCACGAGCCCACCGACGAGCTTTCCGACAAGACCCGAACGTTCGCGCGCATGGTGACGTCTCTCATTGAAGAAGCCGAGGCGATCAACTGGTACGAGCAGCGGATCTCGGTCGAAAAGAACAAGGAAGCGCGCGCGATAATGCGGAATGCCCAGAAGGAAGAGTTCAAGCATTTTGGAATGGATCTCGAGTTCCTGTTGCGACAGAAGAAAGAATTTCGCGAGACGCTGAAAGGAATTCTCTTCCAGCCTGGGGACATAGTCGAGCACGGCGAGGAAGCCGAAGACGCGGTTGACTGACACTTCATTTCCGTCCCGCGCCGAGACACTGGCGCTGATGCACGAGTACACCGCGAGCGAATCGCTGCGAAAGCACATGCTCTCGGTGGAAGCCGCGATGCGGGCTTACGCCGAGAAATTTGGGGAGGATCCGGAACGCTGGGGAACCACGGGTCTGATCCACGATTTCGACTACGAGCGGTACCCGAATTCAGAGCATTCGCCGACCGAGGAGCATCCAGCGGAGGGAGTGCGCATTCTCAGAAGTCGCGGATATCCCGAGGACATTCTCCAGGCGATACTCGGGCACGCGACGTACAGCGGGGTCGCGCGCGAGACTCAGATGGCGAAAACTCTTTTCGCCGTTGATGAGCTGACGGGTCTGATTACGGCAACGGCACTTGTCAGGCCGAGCCGGAGCGTCCACGAGGTCGAAGCGAAGTCGGTGAGAAAAAAGATGAAGGACAAAGCCTTCGCTCGCGGTGTCAGCCGCGAGGACGTAATCACCGGAGCCGAGGAGTTCGGAGTGGAGCTCGAATCGCACCTCGCGTTCGTGATAAACGCCATGCAGTCCGTCGCCGAGGACATCGGCCTCGGTGGCATCCCTTCAAGCGCTAGTTCGTAAGCTTTCTCGCGCGGGCCGGGCGCGAGGTGTGCGCGTCGCGGTACTCACTCCATCGCGAATTCGCGACGGAAGATGACGTCGAAGGAGAAGGTTTTCGGCTTGGTCTTCGCCTCCATCACGCCGGCTATTCGCTCAAGCCTCGCGGGAATCCCCATGATCTTCTCCTGC
>JBDSVO010000162.1:0-9163 GCA_039927215.1 Gemmatimonadaceae bacterium | reverse complement strand
CAAGCTCTTCGACGCGTTGGGTGCGGGTGAAACCCGGCAGAATGTTGTTGACGGTGATTCCGTCGCGAGCAACTTCGTTCGCGAGAGTCCGCGCGAATCCGGTCACGCCTGCTCGAAGACTGTTGGAGAGCATCAATCCCTCGACGGGCTGTTTCACGGTGATCGAAGTCACGTTGATGATCCGGCCCCACCGTCGTTCTCTCATGCCCGGAAGAACCGCACGACAGAGGTTCACAGTGCTCAGGAGAGTGAGCTGGATCGCATCGTTCCACTTGTCCGGTCCGAGCGACTCGAACTTTCCCGATGGCGGTCCTCCGGCGTTCGTGACGAGGATGTCGACACGCGAAAACCGGTCGAGCGCTGCCCGGACAAGCCTCTCGACATCATCCGGTCGCGAAACGTCGGCCGGAACGGCTTCGACCTCCACGCCAGCCGATGTCCTGATTGCATCCGCAGCGTCGGTGAGAGCTTTCCCGCCGCGCGCGCACATGACGAGTGATGCGCCTTCAGCAGCGAACTCTTCCGCGACCGCGCGTCCGAGCCCTCTGCTCGCCGCGGCGACGAGCGCAACCTTGCCCCGCAGTCCGAGATCCATCGTTATTTCCGGAGGTAGCTGTCTGTCTTGTTCAGCCAGTCTTCGCGCGGCGGGCTGAAAACGTCGACGTCGAGCGTGTCGTCAAGAGCCTCTGCCTGATGCGGGAGGTTAGAGGGGATGTGAAGTACCTCGCCCGCACGCACAACGACCTCCTCACGCTGGTCCTCTCCGAGATGGAACTTGAGCGCGCCCTCGAGAATGTATGTGATCTGCTCGTTTTCGTGGGAGTGCTTCGGCACGATGCATCCCTTCTTCAGATAGACATGGGCCAGCATCACTCTCTCGCCGCTGACGAGCCGCCTGTCGAGCATGTCGTTGACGCGCTCCTTCGGCATGTCCTCCCAGCGGTGGAACGTTGCCTTGCCGGGGTCTGCTTGTGTTGCCATTCACACCTCGCTGGGGGGGAAACTGCTGCCGGGTTGTCTAGCCGACTGGACACAATGAGCGGTCTCTTATATAGTAGAAACATAATTTTCTTGCGCTCCAAGCCGACGTCGCGAGCCATTTCGTGAGTCGTCGTGGAGCGCCGCTGTCTTCACAGACGGCCTCAAAACTAATTCTTGCCTCGAGAGGGTGAATTGATGAAGCGATGGACCACCATGCTGTCCCTGTCAGCCATCGCGCTGACTGCCTGTCAGGATACGTCCGGCCCGATTCAGCAGGAGCTCCAGCTCAGAGGGCCCGCCGCATCGCAGAACGCGAAGGTTCCGGGCGCCTATATCATCACCCTTCGCGACGATGTCCAGGATGTCGACGGCATAGCGAAGTCACTTGGGCTCAAGGCCAACGGAAAGTTGAAGCACCTCTACACGTCTGCGCTCAAGGGTTTCGCGATTGACGGCCTCAGTGACGAAGCCGTGGCTCTGCTTGCCGCAGATCCGCGCGTGACTCGCGTGGAGGCCGATCAGGTCATGACGGCCATTGCCACTCAGTTGGGTGCAACCTGGGGACTCGACCGCGTAGATCAGCGTCCGCTTCCGCTCGACGGCTCATACAGCTATGCCACCGACGGTACGGGCGTCACGGTCTATATTATCGATACCGGGATCAACTTCGTGCACACGGACTTCGGAAATCGCGCGATAAAGGGAACCGATGCGGTGACCTCGGGTGGATCCGCGGCTGATTGCAACGGTCACGGCACGCACGTCGCCGGCACGGTAGGCGGCGCGACCTACGGCCTCGCCAAGAATGTCCGCCTTGTTGCTGTGCGAGTTCTCGACTGTGGGGGCTCGGGCTCGACGTCCGGCGTCGTCGCCGGAATTGATTGGGTCACCGCGAACAAGACGCTTCCCGCATCCGCCAACATGAGCCTTGGCGGAGGCTACTCATCAACACTGAACGCAGCGGTAGCACGGTCTGTTGCGGCAGGCGTCACCTACGCAATTGCAGCCGGAAACAGCGGAGCTGACGCCTGCTATTCCTCGCCTGCCAGTGAGCCATCGGCAATTACCGTTGGCGCAACAGCGAGCAACGACGGCTTCGCTTCGTGGTCGAACCGGGGATCATGCGTCGACGTGAACGCTCCGGGCGTGAGCATCACATCGGATTGGATCGGCAGCACGTCAGCGACCAACACAATCAGCGGAACGTCGATGGCCAGCCCGCACGTGGCCGGCGCGGCGGCACTGTACCTCGCGTCGAATCCGAGCGCGACGCCGGCCCAGGTAACCTCAGCGATTACCAGCAATGCGACGTCTGGCGCAATTGTGAGTCTCCCGGCGGGAACGGTGAACCTTCTTCTGTATACCGGTTCCGCTGGTGGCGGCGGTGGCGGTGGTGGTTCAACCCCATCGGTCGCCAGCTTCACATACAGCTGCAGCGTACGCATATGCTCGTTCAACGCCAGCAGCAGCTCCACAGGGACAACCAGCTATAGCTGGAATTTCAGCGACGGCTCTTCCGCGTCCGGCGTCACGACTTCGCATACGTTCGCAAAGAACACGTCGAACACGGTGACATTGAGCACAACACCCACAGGATCGCAGTCTTCGACGTCCAAAACCGTTAAGTGCGGCAAGAGCACCTGCTCCTGATGATCGTCTGAAGCTCGCACTGACTCGGATATGAAAAAATCCCGACGTCTATTGGCGTCGGGATTTTTTTGGATATCAGCCGTTGCGCAGCTGGCCGCTGTTACTTGATGCTGAAATCCTTCGTGCCGGCTGACACTCCGTCGAGCAGAATATCGACCTTGTAGTTCCCCTTGGGCCATGCGGTGGCTTTCGCGAGATGGAATTCGTGTCTCGTTTCTCCGCCGGACGGGGAAATCTTCTGCGACGACTCACTCACCGTCTGTCCCGACTGGTATGTCCATTTCGCCGCGAGCGTCGAGCCAGTTGAAGCTCCTTCAGTCTTTACCGCGGCATAGACGGTGTCGCGGACGTTGAAGTCATCAGTGTTGTCCTTGAGCGTCATGTCGGCGTTGAGGCCCTTGCCGACATCGATCTCGGCAACCTTGATGGGCGTGGCCGCCGGAGCCGCGGGAGGCATCGTGGTAGTCGAGGCACTCGGCTCGGTGTAGCCCTCTTCTTTTTTCTTGCAGGCAAGGATCGGAATGATGAGTGCGAGCGCGACGAAGCGCAGCACGGTCACGCTTGTGGAGCGGTACATAGCTTCTCCTGAGATTCGTTGGTCAGGCGTCAGGAATCGTGAATTCCTGCCCTGGGTGAATAAGATCGGGATTCTTGATCTTGTCGCGGTTGGCTTCGTAGATCTGGTGCCACTTGTTGGCGTCGCCGTAAACATGTTTGGCGATCTTGCTCAACGAATCACCGCTCTTCACGGTATAGCTTTGCCCACCACGGCTGGCTGGTGCCTCTGTCGACGATCCGGCCGACACGTCGGAGAAGTCCGCAGTTGGCCCCGTTGGGCCGGTGTTGGAGCTTCCGGCGGTAGTGTCCGAAAAATCAGGCTTGTCGGATTTCTTCCGGTTCAGAATGCCGCCGTCCGGATCGTTTCCGAAAATCGAGCCGGGCTTGTTATCGAAGATCCCCATGTCCCCCTCCTCCTTGATGGCGCCGCGCGAACTCGCGCGGACAGCAATTAGTGGGCACTTTGCGGGCCACTACCCCCGGGTAGGCGACGCGGTGCGGAGGCGCGCCTCGAGCTGGGCACGAACCGCCGGCCACTCGTGATCGAGGATGCTGTAGTAAATGGTGTCCCGGAACCGCCCGCTGTGCGTAATGATGTGGCGCCGCAGCACCCCTTCCTCTACTGCGCCAAGTCGCCGCATTGCCGCGCGCGATTTTTCGTTGAGCACGTCTGTCTTGAGCTCGACGCGGACACAGTCCCAGACGTCGAACGCATGGCGAAGCATCAGGTACTTCGCTTCGGAATTCACGTATGTTCGCTGGAACTGCGGAGAAATCCACGTCCAGCCAATTTCCGCCCGGCGATTGGCAGGATCGATATTCCCGAAGCGAGTGCTTCCGATTATCGCCGCCGATGGCTTGTCGATTGTCACGAACGGGAGCGACGTGAGCGCCTCGGCGTCAGCGAGCGCGGCCTCCATGTATTCCGCCATGGCCGCATCCGTGTTTGCCATTGCGCTCGTCCATTTCCATAGCTCGTCGTACCGCCCCGCCTCGGCGAGCGCGGGAAGATGTTCGCGTCGCATCGGCTCGAGCCGCACGCGCTCGCCTTCCAGAACAACCGGCTCTACTTGCATCACCTGACTCTGATGGCCGCGAGTCAGCTTTTGACGATTCGAATAGTCTTGGCGGCCGGCACGACGGGACCGATTGGCAGAGCGGGAGGCGGCGGCGGCGGCGGTGGTGGCGGCGGTGGTGGTGGTGGCGGTGCCGGGGCGAGTGGCCGCGGCATAAGCGGAATTGCGGGTCGCGCGAGGTGAAACTTCGTCGCTTGCTGATAGGCCATCGCAACCGCGAGCAGCTTCGCCTCCTCGAAAAGTCCTCCGAGGAACGTGAGCGAAACCGGAGTTCCATCATCGCGGAAGCCGTTTGGCAATATCACCGCCGGGTGCCCCGTGAGATTGGTCGCAACCAGCTGGAACAGGTTCGCCGCACCTGTCGGTGTGACGATCACATCGACCTTCTGCATCAGCTCATCCCACGCGCGGATCGCGTTGCTTCGAACACGATTTGCATTTACATAATCAACGGCTGGAATAAATCGCGCCGTCCGGAATGTGTTGGGCCAGTCGAACCTTCCCTGCTGAACCATTTCCTTGTCTCGGTCTGAGCGGGTCAGCTCGTCGAACGCCGCCGCCGCTTCCGCCGTGAGGATGATTCGCATCGCATCGTAAGCCAGATCCGGGAGCTCCACGGGAATCAGATTGATTCCAAGCCCCCGCAATACGCCGAGTGCAGCGTCGTCGAACTTCTTGGTAGCGTGCATCGTGCGCTTGTCATCTTTCGGATCCATCATCGGTAGATCGAACGCGGACTTCACGTATCCGACCCTGAGCGTCGACGGCTTCAGCGAGGCGTTCCAGTTGAATGAGGCTGCAATCGCACTCGTGTCCTTCCCGTCCGGACCGTAAATGGCGTCGAGCACGAGCGCGCAATCCTCCACGCTCCGGCAGATCGGTCCGAGCTTGTCCATTGTCCACGAGAGCGCCATCGCACCTGTCTTCGGCACGCGTCCATAAGTCGGCCGCAGTCCGGTAGTGCCGCACCGCGTTGACGGTGACGAAATCGATCCGAGCGTCTCGCTTCCGATTGAAAAGCCGAGCAACCCGCCCGCGGTGGCTGAAGCGGGGCCTGCGGACGATCCGCTCGAGCCCTGGTCAACTTTCCACGGGTTCCTTGTCGTGCCGCCAAACCAGATATCACCCTGCGCGAGCTCGCCAAGGGTGAGCTTGGCGACAAGCACTGCTCCTGCTGCGTCGAGACGTTGTACGACGGTTGCGTCCTCGTCGATGGTTTGCTCCTTGTACGGCCCCGCGCCCCAGGTGGTCTTGTAGCCACGCACGGCAAGCAGGTCCTTCGCTCCCCAAGGGATTCCGTGTAGTGGGCCGCGATAACGGCCACGCGCAATTTCCGCATCGGCCGCGCGCGCCCGCGCGAGCGCGCGATCTTCGGTAAGAGTGATGACGCATTTGAGAACAGGATCGTAGCGCTTGATCCGCGCGAGATACATCTGCGTGAGCTGGAGTGACGTAACTCGCTTGCGGCGCACGAGCTCCGACAGCTCGGTCACGGGAAGAAACGCAAGTTCGTCGAGATTGGACGGCACCGTGCGCGCAACAACCGGTGCGCGCACCATCGCCTTCTTGCCGAGGCGCGGAGGTGTTCGCCACGGGGGAACGGGATTGAACACGATGGCGGGCGCAACGCTGTTCCCGATTGGAATCTTGTGGAGCGCCTCGAGCCGCTGCTCCTGAGTTTTCAATCCCTCGAGCATCATCGCCCGCTCGGCTTCGTCGAATTTCAAGCCGGCGACTTCTTCGGCGCTTGCAATCGTCGCGGCTGTGATTTCTTCGCCTGATGCGATCCTGGCCCAGAGGACGCCTGGGAGCAGGGTCGAGCCCAGTCCGATGCTCGCGAAATAGCTCATGAACGAGCGACGATCGTAAGTCGTGTGTTCGCTCA
This sequence comes from Gemmatimonadaceae bacterium, assembly GCA_039927215.1. GTDB lineage: Bacteria > Gemmatimonadota > Gemmatimonadetes > Gemmatimonadales > Gemmatimonadaceae > UBA4720. The sequence goes on along the minus strand of JBDSVO010000162.1, from coordinate 3,013 downwards.
AGGTCGCTGCTCCTAATCGATTGGCGAGCTTAAAAAGACGTTATGCGCCGTAATTTCGCTATCCCATTCCCGGCGCGGTTCTTGAAACGCTGGCCCCGTGCAGTACCAACAGGGGGGAGCTAATGCGGCACAGTGCAGCACTTATAGTCGCAACATTTTTGGTGGCCGGTTGTGACGCCGGAACCCGGAGCCAGGGCGCCGGCGCGCTAGAGCCCGTTCGAGCGCAGGCAGGCGACAGTGCGTTCGAGGCGATGGACGCGCGACACGGTCAGGCCGTAGGCGAAGACCCGATGGCGCTGGCGCACCAGTTCGAAGCTACCGAGCAAGGCGGCGACGTCATTCTCGAGCGCGAAGTGCACGACGAAATGGGCGTCACGCAGATCCGCGCCCACCTCCTGATGGTCGCGCGGGCGTTCGCCCGAGGAGACTTCGCGGTTCCGGGATTCGTGCACGAGAAGCCGGTGCCCGGGACATCGGTGATGACTCAGCTGGCAAACCGCATTGCATATTCAGTCGAAGACCTCCCCCACGGCGGAGCAATACACATCCGCACGGACGATCCGGATGCTTTGAAGGCGATCAAGTCCTTCATTGCCTTCCAGATTGCGGAGCATAGGACCGAGCAGAACTAACACGTCTTACGCGAGCTCTATTGCACGCACTCGCCTTTCGGGTCCGGCTTCGGCTTGTCCACTGCAATTCGATGATCCAGATTCGCGATGTGATTGCCGATATCCGCGACCAGACTCGCGACTCGTGCAAGATGCGGATAGTTGATGTACTCGGCCTCATCAGTGAGCTGGTGATAGTCGCTGTGCCCGGCGGTCGTGAAGAACGTGATCGGAATGCCGTAGCGCGCGTACTCATAGTGATCGCTGCGACAGTAAATCCGCTCCGGGTGTCCGTTCGCGTCGAAAGAATAGTCGAACGCAAATCCGTGCTTTCCGCTCTTGTTCACTGACTCGACGATGTCCCCCAGCTCCGTCGAGAGGCGACGGCTCCCGATCAGCTGCAGGAAATTCGGATTGCCTCCCGGCCAATCCGCCGCTTCGCCTCGGCCGATCATGTCCATGTTCAGCTGCGCAACGATGGAGTCGCGCGATATCGTCGGATGATCCGTAAACCACTCCGACCCGTAAAGACCGAGCTCCTCTCCCGTATGCCACACGAAGACGATCGACCGCTTTGGCTTTGTGGCGGACCGCGCGAATCTCTCCGCAATCTCGAGAACTCCAACGGACCCTGACCCGTCGTCATCCGCCCCATTGTAGATGGAGTCCAGCCGCGCTGGTCGAATCTTGCGGAGACTGTCGGTGTTGACACGGATCGAAGCGCGTTCCTCAGGCGTCAGCCCGCTACCCGGGAAGCCCGAGGGCTGGTGCGTTCGCGCCATGTAGATACGGTCAGCAGTTTCGTTGAACACCTTGAGCGAGTCGTGATCGAGCGGACCCGCGCGACGGCGGCCGAGGTGATCGCTGTGAGCTCCCATGGCGACGTACTCACCATGCAGCTTCGCGTCACTTCCCCGCAGGATCGCGACGACGTTTCTCGCCGGCGCGTCGGTGACGTTGTAGCGAATCGTTCCGTGAAGTGTGCGACCAAGCGTGCCCGGCCGGGCGTTCTCGAGCGGGACGCCCAGAAACTTCCTCACGGCCGACGGAAAGACACCGAACGTGAAACGGGTTCGCGCAGTGTCGGTATCAGACCGGAGGCGCGTCGAAGGACTGGTCGCAAAGGCCCGGAATTGGTTGATCTGCGGCTCGGGGATCACTGTCATGAATCCCGCGGCGGCCGGATACCGGCGCGCGGCAATTGCTGTTCCCCCTGCCACGAACACAATCTTGCCGGCGGCCTGCTCCGGCGTGATCGAAGCCGCAGAATCTCCTGGATTACCGGCGAAGATCACCTGCACTCCATCGATCGGTCTGACAACACCGACGGCGCTCAGGGGGTAATAATCCGTCCCGATAACCACCGGCTCCGTGTCAGCCGTGATGGCCGATGTAGCGTCCAGCGTCCGTGTGTACATCGGCACAGCCTGGAAGAATGTGCCGTTGTCGCCGCCGGGCGTGAGGCCGAGTCGGCGAACTTCGCGCTCGATATAGGCGGTTCCCTTGAGACCGCCCTCTTCGCCTGTGCGCCGGCCCATCATCGAGTCGTCGGCGAATACATACAGGCGACTCATCGCGTCGGCCGCCGTTATTGCGGCGGTCGTCGGCTTGGGCGTCATCTTGAGCGGCAGCTTCGATTGAGCGCAGAGAGAGGTGGGGAAAAGAGCCGGAGCAACAGCGAGAACGGCTGGAAGGATATATCGAACTAATCTTGTCATGGATACACGTTGAGTGATTTCAAGATGCATTCTTGAACGATATCGCCGTGTAACGGGACGCGGAGTAAGGGCTTTGTAAAATCCGCCTCCGGAAAGTGAAGCCTACTTCGGCGTTCGGCTGAAACCGTCGTCACCGTTGAAAAGCTGGAGCTTCTCGACGTGCATCCAGCGAACGGTTTCACCAACACGCGTGAGAAGCGCAAGAATCTCAGGGTCGGAGATCTCGACGTGCCGATCCGTCGCCAGAAAACGGCAGCGGTAATGGTCAACCAGGCCGATCGAGCGTGACGACGCCGGATAGACTGTGTTTCCGCGATTTGTAATCGCGTGCAGCGAGAATCGGGTTCTTTCAATTGCAACGAGCAACTCACTTGCAAGATCCTCCGGCTGCAGCTTGCTCTCGACGAAGATGTCTACGCCGGTAACTTTTCGTGTCTCCACCGGAGTCGCGGCGACTTCAGTCTCCCGCTCGGGGAGACGGACAGCCTGAAAATCACGGGCGCCGCTCGTCTCGGAAACTTTTCCGAGGTTCGAGATCACCGCGTCTGTGAACTCCGTGGTCGAAGCTGCTTTCCCGGAGCCCGCCATATCAGCGCTTCTGACACCGCTCTCGAGCGTTACGAGAACGGCCTGCTCAATGGCGTTCGCGGACTTCCCTTCTCCGATGTGCCGCAGCATCATCGC